>SLSM01000241.1 GCA_007130445.1 Trueperaceae bacterium
AGGGGCCGTGGGCCCGCGCGGCGAGGCCGGGCCCACGGCGCCCCGCGGTCAGCCGCCCGGCGGTCGGTAGTTCACGCTGCGGCGTGCGGCCTCGTCCGCTTCCTCGGGCGTGACGAGAGGAATGGTCTCGAAGGAGCTCATGGCGCCGGAGGCGCCGACGGTGGTGGCGAGCGCCACCGCCGCCACGTTGTCGGGGAGGTCGCCGATCGCGTAGAAGTCGTGGGCCCCGAACGCGAAGTAGTACGCCTCGAGCTTCCCGCCGAGCTCCTCGACGAGCGCCCTAGACACGTCCATGCGCGCCGAGACGCCCTCCGTAGAGCAGAGCGACTCTCAAGCAGGTGGCCGAACCTGGGGCTGGTCGACCTCTCGCTCGCGACTGACGCGGACGGCAACGTCTATGCTGCCGGCCACACCAGCGGCGACGATGTCGCGCGTGGGATCGCCAGCGACGCGGCCGGCAACGTCTATGCCACTGGCCACACCGCCGGCACCTTCGAAGGCAGTAACCTCGGCGGCGGCGGCGCGTTCATCCGCTCGTACGACAGCGCCGGCATCCTCCGTTGGACACGCCAGTTCGGCACCAGCCGCGATCTTGCGCTCGGGATCGCCACGGATGCGACCGGCGACGTCTACGTCACTGGCAGCACGACCGAAGTCTCTGGCAACCCCGGCCTCGCTGACGCGTTCATCCGCAAGTACGGACCCTGAGAGACCACTGTGCGCCACCCGCTCGAAGCATGGCGGCGGCGGCTGGGCGCCACCACGTAGCGCTTTCGGGGACGAGGCGGTCGCGATGGCGTGGGCCGTGAGCGCTTCGAGCCGTGCACGCAACGGGCCCGAGGGGTCCAGAGCCAGTTCGCTGAGTAGGGCGCCTGGGGTCCGCGGGGCACCGGATGCCCGTGGCGGCATCCTCCAGCGGGTTCGTCCCGGGCGCGTCGGCTGAGCGCGGAGGGCCGCGGGTATCATCGGACCGTGTCCCCCGGCCTGCGCCTGCTGGGCGCGCCGCGGCTCGACGATGGAGCCGGCGGCGACGTCCTGAGCATCACCAAGCCGAGCTCGCTGCTCTTCTACCTCGCGTGCCGCGGCGCCTGGGTGGGGCGCCACGAGTTGGCGTTCCTGTATCTGCCCGATCGAGCGGACGTCGAGGCGCTCGCGTACGTGCGCAAGCTCGTGTTCCGGGCCAGGAGGCTTCCGTGGGCCGACGGCCTCGAGGTGCGGGATGCGAGCCTGCGGTGGATCGTCGAGAGCGACCTCGGAGCGTTCCGGAGCGCACTCGAGCGCCGCGACTGGCGCGCGGCGCTCGAGCATTACGACGGCGCGCTCCTCGAGGGCTGCGCATTGCCCGACGTGCCGGGGTTCGAGGCGTGGCTCGAGCTCGAGCGCGAGGTGGTGGAAGAGCAGCGCAAGAGCGCGGCGCTGCGCCACGCTGCGGACCTCGAAGAGCGGGGCCTGTTGGAGGATGCGGCGACCTGGCTGGGCCGGATCCTGGCTCGCGACCCCCTCGACGAAGAGAGGCTCCAGTCGTACCTGAGGGTGCTCCGCGCGGCCGGCCGGCGCCAACGGGCGCTCGAGGCGTACGAGTCGTTTCGGGAGATGCTGGGGCGGGAGCTGGACGCACAGCCGCTGGAGACGACCCAAGCGCTCGCCGACGAGATCCGGGGCGGTGCGGGTGGGCGCGCGTCGATCGATGCGAGGCCTGCCGACACGCGCCGCCACAACCTGAGCGCACCGACCACGCGCTTCGTCGGGCGGGAGCGGGAGCTCGAGCAGCTCGCGCGGTACCTGGCCAGGTTTGACTGCCGACTCGTGACGCTGTTGGGGCTCGGCGGCATCGGCAAGACGCGCCTGGCGATCGAGTGCGCCAGCCAGCACGTGCAGGCGTTCCCCGACGGCGTCTGGATGGTGCCGCTAGCGGGCGCGACCTCGGCGGGGCTGCTGGCGCCGGGCATCGCGGCTGTGCTGGGGCTGGCGCTCGATGGCTCGGACACGCCCGAGCGGGAGCTCGCCGCTCACCTCAGCGACAAGGAAGCCCTGCTCGTGCTCGATGGGTTCGAGTATCTCGACGAGGGCGTGCTGGCGCTCGAGACGTTGCTCGAGGCGGCGCCTGCGCTCAAGCTGTTGGTGACCTCGAGGTCGGCGCTCGGGCTGCCGAGCGAGTGGCTGGTGGACGTCGACGGCCTCGCCACTCCGCCGGAGCACACGGAGGAGGCGCTGGAGCGCTTCGATGCCGTGAGGCTCTTCATCAACCGGGCGGAGCGGCTCTCCGCCGGGTTCGCGGCGACGGATGCGACACTCGAGGCCATCGCTCGCTTGTGCCGTCGGGTCGAGGGCATGCCGCTGGCGATCGAGTTGGCCGCGGCGTGGACGCGGAGCCTTGCCGTGCCGGACCTCGTGGCGCGGCTCGAGCGCGGCTTCGACCCGACGGCCACCGGGGACCACGAGGTTCCCGATCGACACCGCAGCGTGCACACGGTGCTCGACTACACCTGGAGCAACCTCGGGGACACGGAACGGAGCGTGCTCGCGAAGCTCTCGTTGTTCGTCGGCAGTTTCACGCTGGAAGCGGCTGAGCGTGTCGCGGACGCCCCCCTCGGGCGGCTCTTGGGGCTCATCAACCATGCGCTGGTGCGCCGCAGGGCAGCCGGCCGCTTCGACCTCCACGAGTTGGTGCGGCGTTATCTCGAGGCGCACCTCGATGCCGAGACCGAAGCGCAGGCCTTGGGTGACCTGTGCGACTTCTACGCCGGGCTCATGGAGGCCCGGGAGCGGATGCTCAAAGAGTTCGACGAGAAGGCCGCCCTCGGCGAGCTGGACGCCGACGTCGACAACCTCCGGCGCGCCTGGCGGCATGCCCGTGACGTGGGCGATCTCACCCAGTTGGCGCGGATGACCGAGTGTTACCACTTCCTCCTCGACACGCGGGGATGGTACCGGGAGGGCGCGGAGGCCTTCGGGTCGGCAGCTGGGTGGCTCGATGCGACCGACGCGACCGATGCGACCGACGCGACCGACGAGAGCACGCGAGAACGAGCGACGCTCGGCGACCTGTCGGCCCGGGCGGGGTACTTCCAGTTCCGACTGGGCCAGTTCGGCGATGCGCGGCGAACGTTGGAGCGGAGCCTCGAGCTGCTGTCTTCGACGCCGGCGTCCGCGGCGAGTGGGTTCGCGCACCACTACCTGGGGGTGCTGGACTTCCTGGAGGGTGACAATCGTGGCGCCCAACGCCGGTATCGCCGGGCACTCGCCTGCTATGACCCGACGGCCGACGCCTGGTCGATGTCGCGAACCCAGAACAACCTCGGCGTCGTCGCCGACACCCTCGGAGACTACGACGAAGCCCTGGAGTGGTACAGCCTGGCGCTGGCGTCGTCGAAGCGGATCGGGCACGTGCGCGGCGTCGCCTCCGCGCTCGTGAACCTGGGTGTGACCTTCGAGACGCTCGGCCGTCGCGACGAGGCCGAGGCCCACTACCGCGAGAGCCTCGAGGCCTACCGCGAGATCGGAGACGTTCGCGGCGAGGCCGCTTCGCTCGCCAACCTGGGCCACCTGGCCGAGGCGCGAGGCGCCTTCGCCGACGCCAAGGACTTCTACGAGCAGAGCGTCGCCCTGAAGCGCAAGCTCGGGGACCCGGTCATCACCACCGTGTCCCTGACGAACCTGGGCGACGTCCTCGTGGCGCTCGGCCAGGAGGGGCGAGCGCTCGAGGCGTTCGCCGAGGCGCTCTCCCTCGCGCGGAGCGCCGAGGCGCTGCCGTACGCCTTCCGCGTGGTCTGGTCGTATGCCAGGCTCTACGCGCAGCGAGCGGAGTGGTCGCGAGCGCTGACCCTCGCGAGTTTCCTGGCCCATCGCTCGGAGAGCGAGGCGTGGCTGCATCGGGAGGCGCGCGCCGCGCTCGAGACATGGGCGGCCGACGCGACCGACGAGGCGGCCGCGGACGCCGTGGCGCGCGGCCGGACGTCGAGCTTCACGGAGGTGTGCGAGATCCTGGATCCGGGCGCCTGAGCGACCCAAGCGGTGGAACGCGGATGGAACTCGGACTTCCTACACTCACGTCATGCCCACCGAACGGCTGCTCGCCAGCTACATCGTGCGCATCCGACTGCGCAACGGCGTGCGCAGCATTGTGCTTCATCACGTGGGCGGCAGCGAGACCCGCGCCTTCAGCTCGTACCCCGAGCTGGTCGCGTACCTGGCCGAGCGCGAAGAACTGGAGGCGTCGCAGGGCCCCAAAGCTCCTCCGGCCGGTGAGCCGACCTAGTGCCCGCAGCACCGCACGGCGCTCGTGTACACGACCGGGTTCGCTACGCGATGCGCGTGATCGAGGAACTCCGCACAAAGGTGCGCACCGGTGGCCGGCGCTTCGCGCGCGAGGAGCGCGACGAGCGCGACGAGCGCAATGAGCGCTGACTTCCTCGACACGAACGTCTTCAGCGACCTCTTCGGCGATGCGGACGAACACGAGCGGGCCGTCGCAGAACGCGTCGTGTCCGATACGCTTCGACGGGCATGCCGTCGTGAGCCATCAAGTCGTGCTGGAGGCGCTGCGGGGTCGCTACGGCTTCTCCTTCGACGTCATCCTCGCTGAGCAATCGGCTATGGCTCGCAGCGAGCGCTGCAGCGACGATTACGGCCGCGCTGGTGCCGGGCGATCGCATGCCGCCGTTCATGCAAGGGCTCGGCAACCCGGCGATCCGCTGGATCGCAGCTCGCGTACCACCGAGCACGAAGGGCAACGAAGACGTCATGCGCTCGATCGGCCACGGTGCCAGTCTCGACGCGGGCAGGTTGCCGGCCGCGATGATGGACGGGTATCTCGATCTGCAGCGCTACACGGACACGCGCCGGCACGACTTCGCCATGATTGCGAGCGCGGTTCGCCGACCCGACACGGTCTGTCTACGGGAGGCCGACTTCCGGGCCGTTCGTGTGCGGCTGGGATCGCCGACGCGGGTCGCGAGCGCCCGTACTGCTGGGGCCTTGATTCGATGATTCATAGATCGTCAACTCCAGCCACCGCGGTCGAGCTTCCGTAGAGCGACTCTCGAGCAGGTGGCCGAACCTGCGGCTGGTTGACCTCCCAGGTCTCGGTCACGCTGCCGACCGCGCGCCCA
>SLSM01000420.1 GCA_007130445.1 Trueperaceae bacterium
ACATCCACCCCAAGCTGGTCCCCTGCAAGATCATCTGCGAGGGCCAGGTGGTGCTCGAGACCTACAGCACGCGCCCGGAGATCCACGTCGACGTGTGGTCCGGCAACCACCCGTTCTACACGGGCCAACAGCGCTTCATCGACACCGAGGGCCGGGTCGAGAAGTTCCAGAAGCGCTTCGGCGACTCGTACCGCAAGCAGCGCTGAACGAGCGCCGCGCGCTCAGGCGCGTTCGACCGCACGATCGAGGCCTCGGCGGCCGGCTCAGGCCGGTACCGAGGCCGTGATCGTCGTGCCGTCGTCAGGGTCGCTGACGACGCTGAAGCGCCCGCCGCGACCCTCGACGCGTTCACGCATCTGGCGCAGACCCAGACCGCCAGCGCTCGTGACGCGATCGCCGACCTCGGCCGGGTCGAACCCGCGACCGTCGTCCCGGATCTCGATGGTCACCATGCCGCCGCCGACGCCGAACCTGATCGTCACGGAGCGCGCGCTGGCGTGCTTGGCGACGTTGTTCATCGACTCCTGGAAGATACGGAACAGCACCGTTTCGGACTTGAGGCTCAGTTCCGGTAACACGGGGATGTGCAGTGCGACCCCGATGTCGTTCTGCTGGCCGAAGTCGAGGGCGTAGCGCCGCAGCGTCTCGACGAAACCGTGGCGCTCGAGGTCGACGGGCCGCAACGCGAAGATCGAACGGCGGATCTCACGGATCATCTCGCGCACGGTCGAGCGAGCCGAGTGCAGTTCGGCCTCGGCGGCGCGCGGGTCGCGCAGCAGCAGACGGGCGACCAGGTCGAGCTTCAGGCCTGCGAAGGCGAGCGACTGCGCCACCCCGTCGTGGATCTCGCGCGCGATGCGGTTGCGCTCCTCGACGATCGCGAGCTCCTCGGACTGCAGGTAGGCGTTGGCGTTGCCGACGGCCAGGCTCAGCTGGCCGGCGAGCAGGCCGAGGAACGGCAGGCTCACGTCGCCACCGCGGCCAGGCTCGTCGTGTGCGAGCACGATCACGCCGAGCAGGCGCTCGTCCGTCGACAGCGGCAGCAGCACCGCGCTGCCGGCGTGCTCGAGCAACGGCCCGCCACCGACGCGCTCCGCTCGTGCGATGGCGGACAAGATGAGCGGCTCGCGCCCCGCTGCCGCGCGGCCGACCAACCCCTCGCCCCGCCTGATGGGCACGGGCGAGGGTCGCCAGGTCTCGTACGCGCCGTCGCTGGCCTGGACGGCGGCGCGAAGCTCGAGCGTGCCGTCGTCGTCCGAGAGGTACACACCGGCGCGCTGGGCACCGGCGCGCGCCGCCATCCGCGATACCAGCGAGACCAGGAGGCGGGCGAGGTTGCCCTCGGCGCGGATCGAGCGATCGACCTCGAACAGGGTCAGCAGGTCGCGCGTGCGGCCTTGCACCGCCTCGGCCGCGGCCGCGAAGTCGGCTGCCAGGATCTGCAACGTCTCGCGCTGCTTCTCGTCGGGGACGACGTCGAAGGTCGCCTGCATGCTGCCTTCGTGCTTGCCGCCGCGTCGCAGCGCCAGCAACATGGTCGTGGCTCCATCCGGTTCGGTGAGCGACACGACGCTGGTCGCGTCGTGTTGCAGCGCGGCGTCGCGCGCCAGCGCGACGCGCTGCGCTGCGGCCCGACCGGCATCGTCGAGGTCGTCGGCGTGCACCGACACCACGCTCGCACCCACCACCACCGCGGCGAGGCGGGCACCGGTCGCCTCGCGCACGCCGTGGCTCGCCGCCTCGACCGCGCGCTCGAGGTCCGGGGCGCTGGCGAACCGCTCGGTGATGCGCTGCAGCGCACCCAGGACGGCGTGGGCGTCCTGGAGCTCGCGGTACAGCCGCTGGAGCTCGACCTGCGCACGCTCGCGGTTGCGGACCTCGGTCGCGATCCAACTGAGGGTCACGTAGGTCGCGATCGGCCCGAGGACGCTGTAGAAGGCGAGCTGCGACCAGAACTGCCAGGTGTCGCCACCGAGCGGGACGATGAGGAGTTGGTGGACGAACACGACGCCGACGATGGCCGCCGGCAGCCAGATGCGAGCGAGCCGGACCTGGGCGTTCAGACTGCGACGCGGCGCGGTGATCGCCTCGTCGGAGGCGCCGGCATCTCGACCTGCGTTGGCCGTCACCGCCATGCCTGCACGCTACCACCCACCCGAGGACGGCTGCAGAGCCGACCGCCAGGTAGACTGCGCCGCATGAGCGACGTCGAGCGCGTCATGAACGCGTCCCCCCCGACCCCGAGCGTCGCGTCCGGCGACGGCCCCCGCGCGGTCGTCGAACGCGACGGCGTCACCTTCACCCTGCTCGGCACCGCCCACGTGTCGCCGGCGAGCGCCGCGGAGGTGGAGCGCGAGGTCGCCTCGGGCGCGTACGACGCCGTTGCGGTCGAACTCGACGCCGCGCGCCACGCCGCGATGACCGATCCCGAACGCTGGGCCAAGCTCGATCTCTTCCAGGTCCTCAAGCAGGGCAAGATGGGGATGGTCGCGGTCAGCCTGGCCCTCGGCGCGTTCCAGCAACGCCTCGCGGACCAACTGGGGATCCAACCCGGCGCCGAGATGCGCGCAGCGGTCGCGGGCGCCGCGGCCGCAGACGTGCCGCTCCTCCTGATCGATCGCGACCTGGGCGTCACGCTGCGCCGCATATCCGCCAGCGTGCCGTGGTGGCAGCGCCCCACCCTGGTCGTCGGCGTGGTCGCCAGCGCGCTGTCGCGCGAGACCATCGATGCGGCCGAGATCGAGCAGCTCAAACAGGGCGACATGCTGGAAGCGACCTTCGCCGAGTTCGCGGAGCGCGAGCGTTCGCTGTTCGTACCCCTGATCGCCGAGCGCGACCAGTTCATGGCCGCGCAGCTCGAGCGCCAGGTGCTCGAACGCCCGGAGCACGGTCGGCCCCGCTCCGTGCTGGTGGTGATCGGGGCGGGTCACCTCGCAGGCTTGCAACGCGCCCTGCGCGCCGACGACCGTCCGGCCGGGAGCAGCGCGAAGGACGACATCGCCGAGTTGGAGCGGATGCCGCCGAAGCACCCCGTGATGCGCGCGCTCCCGTGGGTGATCGTCGCCGCCGTGCTGTTGGGCTTCTACCTCGGTTTCAGGCGGGAACCCGATCTCGGGATCCGGCTGATGCTCGAGTGGACGATCATCAACGGCGGCCTCGCCGGCCTCGGCGCGGCGGTCGCGCTGGCACACCCCGTCACCGTGCTCGGCACCGCGATGGCGGCTCCGTTCACGTCGCTGAACCCGCTGGTCGGCGCGGGCTTCGTCGCGGCCGGCCTCGAACTGTGGCTGCGCAAGCCGAGCGTGGGCGACTTCGAGCGGCTGCGATCGGACGTCACCACGGCCCGTGGCTGGTGGTCGAACCGAGCGGCGCGGGCCTTCCTGGTGTTCGTGCTCGCAACGCTCGGCTCGGTGATCGGGACGTACCTGGGCGGCTTCAGGATCCTCGACGGCCTCCTGCGCTGAACCGTCACGCACGTGTGGCGACGCCGGCGCCGTGCGACCCTGACGGGTTCGCTGAAATCAGGGGGCCCCCTGCAGCAGCCACTCCGCGTAGCCGTCGACGAACGTGAAGCTGGTGTCGGCTGCACCCTCCGCGAGCACGAAGCGCAGGAAGTCGACGACGTCGGCCTCGGTCGAAGCCGCGAAGGCCTCGCCACCGCTGCTGCCGGCGAAGCGCCCGGCGTCGAGCACGGGCAGCACCTCTTCGGCGATCGGGGCGGCCACCTGCAGCTCCGCGAGCAGGCGTGCGACGACGACGCCCGACTGCGCCACGTCTCGCGGGGCGAACAGCGCCTGCTCGGTCTCGAGCGCCAACAAGGAGACGTCTCGTCCCACGAGCCGGCGAACGATGTCGGCCACGCCGTCGACCTCGAGCCCTCGCGCGGCCTCGGCCGCGAGGCCGTCGCCGCTCGCGCGCACGACGATCGTGTAGCGACCGGCCATCAGCGGATCTGGGAGCTCGAGACGGGCGACGTCGACCACGAAACCGATGGCACCCGTCGGCACGTCGACCTCGCGCTCCGCGGTCGCCAGGACGACGCCGTCGCCGTCTTGCAGTGAGGCACTGAGCTCCAGCACGCGCGGTAGCGCGTCACCGATCGTCGAGACCTCGAAGCCGACGACGAGCGGGTCGCCGGGTCGTGCCGTGTCGACGACGGGGCCACGCCTACCGAGGCGCACGTCGACGGCACCGTCGATCGAGATCGGCGGCAGCGGAGCGCGCAGGGCGGCCGCGCGCTCGTTCGCCTCGCGCACCCGGGCTGGATCGGCCGCGGCGTGAGCGTCACGCGCCGCAGCGAGCTGCGCGTAGCGCTCGAAGGCGGCGGCGGCGGCCTCACGCTCACCGCGCGCCTCCTCGAGTTCACCCAGCGCGAAGGGCACGCCGATCGCGTCGGGGTAGAGCGCCTCGGCGTCGACCAGGTCGACGATGGCCTCAGGCTCGACGCGGGGATCGAAGCGCAACGCCTCGCGGTACGTCGCCAGGGCGTCGTCGAGGCGGTCGGTCACGACCTCGACCAGGCCGAGGTTGTAGCGTGCGATCACCTGGCCCGGGTCGAGCTCGAGCGCCCGCCGGCTGGCGGCCTCGGAGCGCTCCATGAAGCCGAGCAGGTACAACGCCCAACCGTAGTTGGTCCAGTAGAGGTCGCTCTCGGCGTCGAGCTCGATCGCCACGGCCAGCGCGGTCGCCGCACCGAGCGCGTCGTCGCGGTCGAACGCCAGGAACGAGCGTCGCTCGAACGAGAACGCGAGGAAGGGGGCGACGCGTCCGAGCCGGGCGGCGAGGGCGTCCTCGCGCCCGGCCTCGCCCGCCAGGTTGGCCGCGACGACACCGACGAGCAGTCCGCCGGCACTGGCACCCGGCCGGGCCGCCAAGGCATCGAGGTCGCTGCCGACCCCGGCGTCACCGTCGCTGCCGGCGATGGCGTAGCGATACGCGGCACGCGCGGCGAGGCCGGCGTCGTAGGCCGGGTTCGCCGCGGCGCGGTCGAAGGCGGCGGCGGCCTCGGCCGCGGCACCCTCGTTGTGTGCGATGACGCCATTCCACACGTCACCGACCGGGACACCGGCGGCGCCGAGCACACCGAACGCCGCACCCGCCCCGGCGAGGTCACCGAGGTTCAGCGCGACGACGGCATGCAACGCCAACGTGTCGAGATCGTCCGCGCCGGCGCTGCCGTCCACGCCTTCCACCGCGTCCCTGAGGACCTGCTGCAGCGCGCCGGCGCGCACCGGCAACGGTGCCTCGGCGGCGGCCTGATCGAGCGTCGCGAGCGCGTCGCGCGGCAGTCCGGCGGCGACGAGGCCGAGCGCACGGCCGACCGCGCCGTCGCTGCCCGACATGTCGATGGCTCCCGTCGGCGCCGCGTTCGAGCCCGTCCAGGACGCCACGAGCACGGCGGCGCGCTGCGCGAGGGCGCCGGGATCGTCGCGTTCGCCGCGCAGCACGGCGCGACGCTCCTGACCGCGAACGTCGGCTTCGAGGCGCAGCACGAGCGCGTCACCCTCTGCCCGGAGCGACCCGGTGACGGCGGCGTCGACACCGATCACGCCGCGGAGCAGCCAGGCGGCGTTGCGGCCGCCCAGACCGGGATCGTCGATGAACACCGTCGGGCTGACGAAGCCGTTCGGGGCGACGATGGGCGCCACCAGGGCCGGCGTGGCAGCGGGCCCGATGACGCCGTCCCCGAGCGCCTCGGCGACCCGATCCGCGACGATCATCCCCAGCGCGGGATCCTGCGCCTGGAACGGGTGGACGGCCAACGGCGCCGCTACGGCGGCGCCGAGAAGGGTGAGAACGATCGTCAGGTACAGGTAACGCATGCCGTGACCTCCGAATCGCGTCACGCTAGCATGCGTCCGGATGAGCGTTCGGAGCCGGGCTCCCGATCACTCGAGCAGCGACTCGAACTCGTCGAGCAGCGCTTCTGCCTGCTCCGCGTTGCGGCACACCACCAGGATCGTGTTCTGGCCCGCGAGCGTGCCGACGATCTCGTCGCGATCAAGCTTGTCGATCACGTAGGCGATGCCGGACGCGTGCCCCTCGTCGGTGGTGACGACGAGGAGGTTCTCGCCACGATCGAGGTCGCGAACGAACAGCTTGAAGCGTTGCGACAGCTCACCGACCACGTCCTCCTGGGCGGCGAGCGGCGTCGACCGGTAGCGATGCTGGCCGTTCCCGGCAGGCAGGCGCACGAGTCGGAGCTCGTTCACGTCGCGGCTGATCGTGGCCTGCGTGACGTTGATCCCACGGAGCGCGAGGTGCTCCGCGATCTCTGCTTGGGTGCTGATGAACTCGCGCTCGACGAGCTCCTCGATCAGGCGCTGGCGGTACTCTTTACTCGGCATATTCATGCATTATGACCCATGCGGGCGCTGCAGGGGCCGCACCCGGTCACGGCCCGCCTGAGGCCCGCGCCGCGGCGGGCGGGCGGCTTCGATCAGTCCTCGTCGTCGACGAACAGATCGGCGCGCGAGACGGTGAAGCTCGGCTCTTCGCGCTTGCGTTCGTCCACCACGTGGCGGCGCAGTTCGTCCCAACTCGGCAGCTCGTCGCCCCAGTAGACACCGCGCCCCAGCCGCAACTCGCGCATCGCGATGGTGACGGTGTTGGTGGTGTCGGGCTGCTCCTCGATCGCGAGCGTCGTCGGAACCCCGCCCTTGAGCTGCGCGGCGCGCCGAGCAACGATCATCGACAGGCGGTAGCGCGAATCGGTCAACGCCATCAGGGCGTCGTAACCATCTTGTGCCATGCGTCCTCCAGAGCGGAGCCGACGCCGCCACAGGGGGCGGACCGGCGACCCGACCCCCGAGTGTAGCAGGTAGGCGCGCCGCAGCTCAGGTCGTGCGCTGCAACGCGGCCACGACGGCTTCACTGTAGCGCCAGGCGCGCAACCGCTCGGCCCGGATCACCGCCTGGAACGCCACGACGGCGTCTTCGAGGCGATCGTTGACGATGAGGTAGTCGAACTCGCGCACGGCGAGCAGTTCGACGCGCGCACGCGCCAAGCGCCGCTGGATCTTGTCTTCGGAGTCGGTCCCGCGCCCCCGCAATCGCCGCTCGAGCTCGCCGAGCGACGGCGGCGCGATGAAGAGCATGACGGCCTCCGGACGCTTCGCCTTGACCTGGCGCGCACCGTCGAGTTCGATCTCGAGGATGACGTCGCGCCCCGCCTCCAGCGCCCTATCGACCGCCGCCGCCGGGGTCCCGTAATGGTCGCCGACGTACTCGGCATGTTCGAGCAGGGCGTCCTCGGCCAGCGCCCGCTCGAACGACGCCACGTCGTAGAAGTGGTAGTGCACGCCGTCGATCTCGCCCTCGCGACGCGGCCGCGTGGTCGCCGACACCGAGTAGTGGACGTCGCCGAGCGCGGGCACGGCCGCGTGACGGACCGTGCCCTTGCCAACGCCCGAGGCGCCGGTCATGACGAAGAGGATGCCGCGTGATGCCGTCACAGTGTCCGCCCGCACGCTCGCACCGTCGTGGCGGTCGCCACAGGGGCGTCCTCGGCACTGCGCACGTCTGGGACGCTACCACGCCCGGCCGAGCCGGCGCGCGCGGAGCCGGTGCTACGATACGTTCCCGTGAAGGGTCCCCAGGACACCAAGTACGTGTTCGTCACCGGCGGCGTCGTCTCGAGCCTTGGCAAGGGCATCGCCACGTCCAGCATCGGAGCGCTCCTGCGCGCACGCGGGTACCGCGTCAGCGCCGTCAAGATCGACCCGTACATCAACGTGGACGCAGGCACCATGCGCCCCTACGAGCACGGTGAGGTCTTCGTGACCGAGGACGGGGCGGAGACCGACCTCGACATCGGCACGTACGAGCGCTTCCTCGACATCGACCTCGGCCGCGGCAACAACGTCACCACCGGCCAGGTGTACCAGGCCGTCATCCAGAAGGAGCGTCAGGGCGCCTACCTGTCGCAGACGGTCCAGGTCATCCCGCACGTCACGGACGAGATCAAGTCGCGCATCTACCAAGCGGGCGAGGACGACGGGGCCGAGATCGTCCTCGTCGAGGTCGGCGGCACGGTGGGCGACATCGAGTCGCTCCCCTTCCTGGAGGCCATCCGCCAGGTGCGCTTCGAGGTGGGGCGAGAGCGCTCCCTCTACCTGCACGTGACCTTGCTCCCGTACCTGGGCACCAGCGAGGAGTACAAGACGAAGCCGACGCAACACTCCGTCGCGACGCTACGCGGTGTCGGCATCCAGCCGGACGGTCTGATCCTGCGCAGCCGGAGCGCGCTGCCGCCCGAGGCTCGGACCAAGATCGCCCTGTTCACGAACGTCGAGGCAGATGCCGTGTTCAGCGCCTACGATGCCGACCACGTGTACGCGGTGCCGGAGATGCTCGAGCAGCAGGGCATCGCACGACTCTTGGAGCGGCATCTCAAGCTCGAGCGTGTCACGCCCGAGCTGCGCGTCTGGCACGAGGCCGTGCGCGTCTTGCGGCAACCCGACACGCACGTCTCGATCGGCGTGGTCGGCAAGTACGTCGCCATGCCGGACGCCTACCTGTCGCTGATGGAGGCCCTGAAGCACGCCGGCATCGCCAACCGCGCCCGGGTCGACATCGACTGGGTCTCGGCAGAGGCCGTGGCCGAGGGCGACGTCGAGCAACTCGCCGCCTTCGACGGCATCCTGGTGCCCGGCGGCTTCGGCGTGCGTGGCATCGAGGGGAAGGTGCGCGCCACCCGCTTCGCGAGGGAGGGCCGTGTCCCCTTCCTCGGCATCTGCCTCGGTCTGCAGGTCGCGGTGATCGAGTTCGCTCGCCACATCGCGGCCCTCGATGGCGCCAACTCCACCGAGTTCGATCCCTACACGCCCCACCCCGTCATCGACCTGATGCCGGAGCAGCTCGAGGTCGAGGGGTTGGGCGGCACGATGCGCCTCGGCTCCTGGCCCATGCGCGTCGCACCGGGCACGCTGCTCGCCGAGCTGTATGCCGGCCGTCTCGAGGCGGCCGCGCACGCCGGGCACCACGACACGGTGTCCGAGCGCCACCGGCACCGGTACGAGGTCAACCCCGCGTACGTCGAGGCGCTCAAGGCGGCGGGGCTGGTGGTCTCGGGCGTCACGCCGGGCATGGCCGGTCGCGGCGAGGGCCTGGTCGAGGCCATCGAGCTGCCCGACCATCCGTTCTTCCTCGGGTTGCAGTCGCATCCGGAGTTCACCTCGCGGCTGATGCGCGCCAGTCCGCCCTTCACGGGGTTCATCCGCGCAGCTGTCCGCCGCCGCAGCGAACTCGTCAACCCAGGCGTGGTCACGGCTTGACGCAGTTGCCACCGTTGGTCATCGGGCTCGCCGGCGGCACCGGCTCGGGCAAGACCACGGTCGCCGCCGCGCTCGTGTCCGCTGCGGGCGCCGAGCGCGTGGCCCTCCTCCCCCAGGACGCGTACTATCGTGCGCAGCCGGACGTGCCGTTCGAGGCCCGCGCCCGCACGAACTACGACGAGCCCGGAGCGTTCGACCACGCGTTGCTGATCGACCACGTCGACGCGCTCGTCCGCGGCCGTACGATCCACCGACCCGTGTACGACTTCGAGCACCACGACCGCTCGGACCGGACCACCGAGCTGCCCAGCGCACCGATCGTGATCGTGGAGGGCATCCTCGTGCTGCACGATCCCGATCTGCGGCGCCGCCTGTCGCTGAAGGTCTTCGTCGACGCCCCCGCCGACGAGCGCTTCATCAGGCGGCTGGAGCGCGACGTGCGCGAGCGCGGGCGCAGCGCCGAGAGCGTCATCGACCAGTACCGGCGCACGGTGAAGCCGATGCACGACCTGTTCGTCGAGCCGTCGAAGCAACACGCCGACCTGATCCTGCCCGAGGGCGGCGACAACCGGGTGGCGCTCGACGTGCTGCGCTCGTTCGCGCTCAGCCACCTCGAGCGCATGGAGACGGTCGCATGAGCACTCCCGACACGCGCCGACCGCACAGTCCGGCGGAGCGTCGACCGATGCTCGTGCGCGGCCTCTTCGCGCTCCTTGCCCTCACGCTGGTGCCGGCACTCCTGCTGGTGGGCGAGCGGGTCGGCGGCGAACGCTCCGAGCGCCGCGTCGCGATCGTGATGGACGAGATCGCGCTGGCCGAACAGGCCGCGTACCTCGGCCGCGACGTGCTCGAGCTCGGCCGCCACTACCAGGCGCTGGGTCTGAGCGGCATCGCGCTCTACGAGGACACCATCGAGACGGCCGCGATCAAGGGGAGAGTGGCGGCCCTGCTCGGCCGCGAGGCGTACGCCGTCGCGGCCGCTCTGGGAGAGCCACGCCCGGCCGTCGCGGCCGACACGACGCTGGTGCGACCGCTCGAGCCCGGAGCGGCCGATCGGCTCCTGAGCAACAGCGCCGTCGTGCCGACCACGCTCATGCTGGCCGGCGAGACCTGGTACGCATGGCCCGGCGACACCTTCCGCACCCGGCCCGCGGGGGTCGACCGCGTCCAGGTGGAGGCGTGGCACGCCGCCGGCTTCGAGATCGCCTACCGGCCCCGCAACTTCCCAGGCCTGCAGGGCGTCGGTGCCGACTACCCTGCGGAGGCGCGCTATCTGATCTACGCCGGCCTGCAGGTGGCCGGGCACCCGGCGGCGCTCGGCCAGGTGATCGACGTGAGCCAGGACTACCTGACCGCGATCATCGAGGGCACGCCACAAGACGGCATGCCGGTGGTGGCGGGACGCGTGCCCACCGCGCGGTTGTTGTCGTTCAACCAGGACTACCTCAACCAACGACTGCGCCCCGCAGAGGTGGTCGAGAAGTACCTGCTCGCCGCCAACGAGCGGAACGTGAGCATCTTCTACCTGCGGCCGTACACCGAGGAGCAGCTCGGCGACATGCTCACCAACACCGAGGAGCTCGTGTCGGGCCTGCGACGTGCGCTCGAGCGCGAGGGCTTCGCCGTCGGCGAGCTGACGCAAATCGACGTCGAGTACGTGCCCAACGCCGCGCTGCGGGCGGGGGCCGCCGTCGGTGTGGTGGTGGGACTCGTCCTCTTGGCGCTCGCCTTCCCCGCCCCGTGGGGCCTGCTCGCAGCGACGGCTCTGGCACTGCTCGCGCTGGTGATCGCCGGGGTGTCCTGGGCCGCGCTGGCGCTCGTGTCGGCCATCGTGTTCCCCGTGCTCGGCTTCGCGCTGCTGCGCCATACCGGCTGGGCGCTCCTCGGCGCGACGATCCTGAGCCTGGTCGGCGCCGCGCTGCTCGTGGCGGTCGGCTCGGATCGCGCGAGCATGCTCGCGATCGAGCCGTTTGCGGGCGTCGCTGCCACGCTCGTGCTGCCGCCCGCGCTGATGGCGGTGCAGCTGCTGCTGCGCTGGCGGAGGCCGGCGACGTGGATCCGCACGCTCTGGGGCTACCGCGTGCGCCTGGGAGACGTGGCGGTGGCGGTCGTCGTGGCGGCGGTGCTCGCGCTCGTCGTGATCCGGCGCGGCAACTTCCCCATCCTGGGGGCGAGCGAAGCGGAGCTCGCGCTGCGCTCCTCGCTCAACGAACTCTTCGTCCGGCCACGCTTCAAGGAGCTCATCGGTCACCCACTCGCGGTGCTCGCGCTCCTGAACCCGCGCTGGCCGGCGTGGGCGACCGGGCCGCTCATCGTTGCCGGCGTGATCGCGCAGGCCAGCATCCTGAACAGCTTCAGTCACTACCACACGCCCGTCATGATCTCGCTGCAGCGCACCCTGATCGCGCTGGCGCTCGGCGTCGCGATCGGGCTCGTGCTCGTACCCCTGGCGCGCGGCGTCGTCGCAGTGGTGCGGCGGTGGCTCCACGCCGACGCCGAGGCGGACGATTCGAGCGCCCCGCGCACCGACTCGAGCGGCACGTGAGCGAGCGGCTCGTCACCGAGCGGCACGTGATCGAGCGGCACGCTACCGAGGCGGCGGTCGGGCCGTCCCCGGACGCGGGCGCCGTGCGCTGGTTGGTGTCGGGGTACTACGGTGCCGACAACCTCGGGGACGAGGCGCTCCTGGCCGGACTCGTGGGCGGCCTGCGCGCGCGGGGCGCACGCCGCCTGAGCGTGTTGTCGCTCGATCCCGGGTCCACGCGGGCCGCGCATCACGTCGATGCCCGACACCGGCTGCTCGGCCTGCCCGGCGCCCTGCTCACGACCGACGTGCTGGTCTCGGGGGGTGGCGGCCTGCTCCAGGACAGCACCAGTCGGCGCAGCCTCGACTATTACCTGGGTGTGATCCGTGCCGCGCGCTCGCTCGGGCGACGCGTGGTGGTGTACGGCCAGTCGCTCGGGCCGCTCGGCGAAGCCAGCAGGGACCGTGTGAGACGCGCGCTACACGGCCTGCCGCTCGGTCTGCGCGACGCCCCCTCGCTGGCGCTCGCGGCCGCGCTCGGCCTCTCCGCCCGACCGGTCGCCGACGCGGCGCTCACGCTCGCCGCGCCGGCAGGGCGTGCGCGCGACGCGCTCGTGCTGGTACCGCGCGGTGGCGAGCCGTGGGCGACCGAGACCCTGCGGCGGCTCGGTGCCGACGCGCTCGCACAGGGTCTGCAGGACGAGGTCCTGGCCTGCCAGCCGAGCCACGACGACATCGAGGTCGAACGACTGCGGGCCGCGCTGCCAGGGCTCAGGCGACTGCCGAGCGGGCCACCGGCGACCACGCTGCAGGCCCTGGCCGGCGCGCGGCTGGTCGCCTCGGTCCGGCTGCACGGGCTCGTCCTCGCGACGGTGGCGGGCGTGCCCCACGCCGGCCTGTCGTACGACCCGAAGGTGGCCGGCTTCGCCGAACGCTCCGGAGCGCCGGTGTGGGCCGTGCCGCGCACCGCGGAGGCCGTCGCGGCGACCAGCGCAGCGCTCGGCGGCGTGCTCCGCGCACCCCCGTTCGACGCCGCGGCGCGGCGCTCGCTCCTCGACGACGCCCACGCCGGCATCGATTGGCTCGTGCTCGAAGCGCTTCACGCCCGCTCATGAAGTGGCGCGTACACTGACGCCATGCGAGCCCTCGCCGCGACGCGCTCCACCATCGTGCTCATGGCCATGCTCCTGCTCACCGGCCTGGGACAGGCTCGCGACGATGCCATCCGGCAGATGGAAGACCTGTTGCGACGCGGTTACTACAACTCGGCCGCGCAGTTGAACGGACCCAACCTGGTCGAGCGCTTCCCGGACGACCCGCAGGCACACCTGCTGTACGCGCTGGCGCTGTACTACGTCGGCGACACCGCCGCCGCGCAGGCGTCGCTCGACGCCGCCACCGCCCGCACGACCGGCAGCGTGCCAGCACGCCACGCCCATCTCGACGGACTCCTGCGAGCCGCACGCGGCGACGTCGGCGGCGCCATACGGGCACTCCAGAACGCGTTCCTCCGCGATCCCCTGTACGACTACGCGATGGACTGGGCGCGCGTCGCCTGGCAGGCCGGGCTCTACGACGACGCCCTCGAGGGCTTCAGCTCCGCGACCGGCACGGTGCGCGGGCGCCGCGAGCCGTGGCCGCACGTGGGGCGTGGCCGCATCCTGCTGGCGTTGAATCGCACGGCGGAGGCGATCGCCGCCTTCGAGACCGCGATCGAGGTCTTCGAGGCCTTCGATACCGGCGACGCGCGCCTGCCGTCGCCGGCCTACGTCGAGGCCTGGTACCGGTTGGGCGAGGCGTACGAGTCGCTGGGGCGTCTGACCGATGCCGAGGTCGCGTACAAGGCGGCCCGCAGCGCCGACCCCAACTACGGTCCCGCCGTGTCGGCGATCGACCGGCTCGCCCGCCGCGTCGATTGACCGGCTGCGCGCCTGACCGGAGCGCTCAGTTCACGAGCTTGGTACGGCGTGCTTGGAAGTCCTGCAGCACGTACCGCCCGACCGTGGCCGGGGTGGTGAAGTAGGCCTTGCCACGCGTCATCGCAGAGACGCGCTGCACGAACGCGATCAGCTCGGGCTCGCGGGCGAGCATGAAGGTGTTGATCTGGATGCCCTGGCGACGGCAACTGCCGACCTCGCGCAGCGTCTCGCCCAGCACCAGCGGGTCGAGACCATAGGCGTTCTTGTAGATGCGTCCTCCCGGCAGCGTGATCGCCGACGGCTTGCCGTCGGTGATCATCACGATCTGCTTCATGTCCTTGTGCTGCCGCGAGAGCAGTCGCTGCGCCAGCCGCAATCCCTCGGCGGTGTTGGTGTGGTACGGCCCGACCTGTGATTGCGCCAGGCGCGTGAGCGGCACCTCCTCGGCCGAGTCGTGGAACAGCACGAAGCGGATGGTGTCGCCACGGTACTGGGTGCGGATCATGTGCGCGAGCGCCAACGCCACTCGCTTGGCGGGCGTGAAGCGGTCCTCGCCGTAGAGGATCATCGAGTGGGAACAGTCGAGCATCACGACCGTCGCGCACGAGGACTGGTACTCGGCCTGAGCGACGACCAGATCGTCCTCCTCGAGCCGCAACCGGCCGTCCTCGAGACCCCGCGCAGCGGCGTTCCTGAACGTCTGCGCGACGTCGAGGTTGAGCGCGTCGCCGAACGCGTACGGCTTGCTCTCGCCCGTCGTCTCGACGCCGGTCGTCTGGCGCTCGGTGTCGTGCGCCCCGACGCTCGCGGCCCCCGACGCGCCGAGCACGTCCTTCAGCGTGCGGTAGCCGAGGAAGTCGATGGCCTTGTCGGTCAGCTCGAACGTGCTGCGACCGGGGTCCCCCGCCCCGCCGCCGCCGCTCTCACTCGCCGGGCCCGGGTCCTGCCCCTCGCCGGGGCGCAGGAAGCCCTCGCGCTCGAGGCGCTGCGCGAGCTCGCGCACGGTGCGCCCGAGCTCGCTCTGCAACCAGTCCTCGGCCTCGAGCGCCTGCGACAGGGTCTGCTCGTCGATCAGGTCGTTGGCGATCAGCGCCTCGGCGATGGCCTGGTAGAGGTCCTCCATCGTCTGCCGCGCGTCCGGATCGGGATCCCATGGATCGCGGTCGAAACCGGACTGCAACAAGCGGTCCTGCAGCATGCGCATGAGGTCCGCCATGTCGAGGTCGTCGAGGCTTCCCTCGTACTTCGAGTAGCGGGTCGCTGGCATGGGCGTCAGTTCCAGCGCCTGCGCGCGCCGACGGCTGCCTGGGCGTCCGGTTCCGGTGCGACGTAGCCGCGCTCCTCCGAGCGTGCCACCTGCCGCTTCGCCACCAGGCCCTCGAGCACGAACTCGGCGGCGACGGCGACGTCATCGGGATCGGTCCCCTCGGCCAGCGCTTCGGCCGCGGTCAGCAGGCCGGGCACCAGCGCATAGCGCTCGAGCAAGGCCGTGCCCGCCTCGTCGCTCGGCACGTGCAGGGCCTGGTCGGCCTCGAAGTAGCCGACGACGTCGTCGAGCTCGAGCAGCGCGCCGCGGCGGGAGAACACCTGCCCGATGGCGCGCCGGACCAACTCGCGTGCGACGGCCTCGCCGCCCTTCAGTTCGCCCTCGTACTCCAGCTCGAGCTTGCCGGTGATCGCCGACAGGCCCGCGTAGAGGTCCGAGGGCCGCACCAGCGGCCGCACGGCCCCGGCCGCCAACGCGCGCCGCTCGGCGTTCGACACGACGTCCTCGAGCAGGCTGATCGGCAGCCGCTGCGAGACGCCCGAGTGCTTGTCGACGCGCGCGTCGTCGCGGGCCTGGAACGCCACCTCCTCCACCATCTCGCGCACGTAGCTCGGCACCGAGACGCCCGTGTCACGCACCGTCCAGGCCTCCTGGGCCGTGATCGACATGGCGTCGTCGACGGTGCGCGGGTAGTGCGTTCGGATCTCCGAGCCGATGCGGTCCTTGAGCGGTGTGATGATCTTGCCGCGCGCGGTGTAGTCCTCGGGGTTGGCGCTGAACACGAGCAGCAGATCGAGCGCGAGGCGCACGGGGTAACCCTTGATCTGCACGTCGCCCTCTTGCATCACGTTGAACAGCGCGACCTGGACCTTGCCGGCGAGATCCGGGAGTTCGTTGATCGCGAAGATCCCGCGGTTCGCCCGCGGCAGCAGGCCATAGTGCACGGAACGCGGGTCGCCGAGCTGGGTGCCGAGTCGGGCGGCCTTGATCGGGTCGATGTCGCCGACGATGTCGGCCACGGTGACGTCGGGCGTCGCCAGCTTCTCGACGTAGCGGGCGTCGCGCGGCAGCCAGCCCACCGCGGCGTCGTCACCCTGCTCGGCCACCAGCGACTTGCCTTCGAGGCTGATGGGCGCGAAGGGGTCGTCGGGCAGCTCGGCATCGCGCAGGAACGGCACCTCGGGGTCGAGCAGCTCGGTCAGCGCGCGCAGCATCCGTGTCTTCGCCTGCCCCCGCAGACCCAGCAGGATGAAGTTGTGCCGCGACAGCAACGCGTTGACGACCTGGGGCACCACGCTCTCCTGGTACCCCAGCACGCCGGGGAACACGGTCTGGCCGTGCCGCAGGCGCGCCACCAGGTTGGCGCGCAGCTCGTCCTTGACGCTGCGACCGGCAGAGGCTTCCCACGATGTGCCCCGCAGCGCGCCGAGGGTGGTGGGCTTCATGGCAGGTCGTGCGCGTGCACGACGCACGTCGCGGGTGGGGTGAGGGACATGCGGCATGGTAGCACCGCCTGCTCGCGGCGCCGTATGCGGCCTCACCGAGTGGCGCGGCACGCCGCCCGCGGCGCCACGCCCCGGTACGCTCCACTGCATGGACCGTATCCGCTCGGCCGAACTCATCGCCGTGGGCACCGAGCTGCTCCTGGGCGAGATCGTCGACACCAACTCCGCCTACCTGGCGCGCGCCCTCGCAGAACGCGGCGTCGACGTCTACCGGTCGCAGCACGTCGGCGACAACCGCGGACGCATCGCCGAAGCGATCCACACCGCGCGCTCGCGCGCCGACCTCGTGCTGCTGTGCGGTGGCCTGGGTCCCACCGAGGACGACCTGACGCGCGAAGCGATCGCAGACGCCGTCGGCGAGACGCCCGTGGTCGACGAGCAGCTCGAGCGCGTACTGCGCGAGCGTTTCGGGCGTTTGGGCCGCGACATGCCGAACGGCAACCTCAAACAGGCCTGGCTCCTCCCGAGCGCCGAGGCGTTGCCGAACCCTGCGGGCACCGCGCCGGGTTGGTTGGTGCGCACGAGCTTCGATGGGGCACCCCGCTTGGTGGCGGCGCTACCGGGCCCGCCGCGCGAGCTCACGCGCATGTGGCAGGAGCAACTCGTACCGCGGCTCTCCTTCCCCGGCGCCGTCTTCGCAGCGGCCACGCTCAAGACCCACGGCATCGGCGAATCGCACGTCGGCAGCGTGCTCGCCGGCTTGACCGAGCACGCCAACCCATCGGTCGCCACGTATGCGAAGCGCGATGGCGTGCACGTGCGCATCGCCGCCAAGGCTGCGACGCCCGCGGCGGCGCGCTCGGCGCTCGAGCCGGTGCTGCGCGAGGTGGAACGGCGCCTGGCCGGGCACGTCTGGGGACGCGACGCGGACGAGCTGCCGAGCCTCGTGCTCCAGGCACTGCGCGCCCAACGGCTCGACCTCGCCATCGTCGACTGCGCCAGCGGAGGCGCGCTGATCGACCGCCTGGACGAAGCTGGAGACGATCGCGACGCCTGGCCGCTGACGAGCGCCGTGATAGCATGGCGCGACGACGCGATGGCCGTGCTCGGGGCGCAGCAGGACGCGCCAGCGAGCCTCGACCGGGATGATGCCGACGCGCAAGCGGTCGCGGCGCACCTGGCCGAAACCGGCCGCGCACGTTGTGCTGCGGACCTTTGCCTGGCGCTCGCCCCTTGGCGGGTGGACGCCATGGACGGGACGCCGGCGGGAGCCTCGTGGTTGAGCGCGTGGGCGATCGCCGGACCGAACGGGACGGAGGCGCGGCGTGTGACCCTGCCCGAGTTGGGGCATGGGTGGCGCCGTGA
>SLSM01000011.1 GCA_007130445.1 Trueperaceae bacterium
AACACGTGCCGGGTGTGGGTCTTGACGGTGTTGGGTGACAGGCCGAGTTCGCGTGCGATCGCCTTGGTGGCGGCGCCGGCTGCGAGGAGCGCGACGACCTGCCGCTCGCGCTCCGTGAGCGCGTCCGGGTCGGGGTCGGCGGTGACCGCGGGGGCGGGGGGCGCCGGTTCGTGGGCGGAGCGCTCGGCGCGCTTCGCCCACCACGCCGCCGCGCGCTCAGCGAGCCGCGCCGGAAGGTCCGGGTGCGTGAGCGCCAGGCGGTGCGCCAGGAGGTCGCGGAAGAAGTCGGGGAAGCGGAACCACGGTCCGTCCGCGTCCACCGCGTCGAGCCGCTCCAGGAACGCCTCGCCCGCCTCGAGCCGAGCCAGCAGCGCCGCACCGTCGTCGCGCAGCGTCACGGCCTCGACCAGGGCGGCGCAGAGCCGAGGTGGGCCGGCCAGCAGGACGGCCGCCTCGTGCAGGTCGTCGGGCAGGCGCAACAGCACCTCCTCGGTCAGGAACGACAGCACGTAGCGATCCGTGCCGGTGAAGCGCTCGATCACGTCGGCGGGATCGGCCTTGCCCCGGAGCGTGCGAGCGGCGAGCTGCACCCCCGCGGGCCAGCCCTCGACGCGCGCCACGAGCGCGTCGGCGTGCTCGGCGGCGAGCGTCGGGAGGAGACGACCGGCCAGGTCCCTCCCCTCGGCGGCGTCGAGCCGCAGGGCATCGACACCCAAGATCTCGAGCTCGCCGCGCGCCAGCCACCGGGCGACTGGAACGGGCGGGGCCTGGCGCGCCAGCAGCACCGTGTGGACGCCTTCAGGGGCGCGCTCGACCCACGTCGCCAGGGCGGCTCCCGCGGCCCTGCCGAGGTGGTGGACGTCGTCGATCACGACGACGCCGCGCCACGCGCTGCGCTCGACGGCGGCCGCCAGTGCGTTGGGGTCGCACGCATCGCGGTCGACGGCGACGTCCTGGAGCGGCCACGCGGCGTCGAGCGCTGCGCGCAACCACTGCGTCGCTCGGGTCTCGGCACCGACCGCGTCGCCGTCACCGGGGTCATCGCCCGGATCGACCGTGAACCAGGCCGGTGGCGGGGACTGGCGGCGCGCCCAGGCGGCGACGAGGGTGGTCTTGCCGTAGCCGGCGGGTGTCATCAGGAGCGTGGCGCGCAGCGTCCCGCGGGCACGGTCGAGCAGGGCCTCGAGGCGTGGCCTCGCGATCGCGTCGGCGGCGCTGCGGGGCGCTCGCAGCTTCGTGGTCGGGAAGCGGTGCACGCGGTTCCTCGTCCCGAGCCTAGCAGGCCACGGTCGCGGCCGCACGCCTCCGATGCGTCCCGACCCACTTGCTACACTGAGCCACTTCCCTCCCGCGTCGGCCCGCGTCGACACGGGCCACGTGAGGACTCGACGATGGATCAGACGACACAGCACGGGCTACCGGCCGGACTGGTACTCGACGACCGCTCTCCCACCGTGTTCGGTTGGGTCTTCGCGCTGTTGGGGAGCGGCGGCGTGCTGCTGTTCTGGGTGATGGGGGCGATCGGGCTGCGGAGCGGCAACACCGGTCTGATCCTGTTGCTCGAGCTCGAGGGCGTGTGGCGCACGCTGTTCCTCTCGTATCCGTTCGTGTTCGTCGCGTTCCTGCTGATCGGGGGCGCGCTGGTCGCCCTGCGCCGCGACCTCGAGTCGATCGCAGCCGTCGGCACGCCGTTGGCGCTGGCCGTGCTGTACTACTTCGCCCTGATCTACGTTCGCCCTGTCTGAGACCGAGGCGGCGCAGCGCAGCCGGGGCCCCTCCCGCCGCTGCTCGCGGCTCGTGGGGTGCGTGCTATCGTGCCGCATCCGCCTACCACCGGGGGCAGGGGAGGTGCCATGCAGTTGACGTTCCTCGGGCACGCCGGTGTCCGGCTCCAGGACGCACACCACGAGGTGCTCATCGATCCGTTCCTGACGGGCAACCCGCTCGCCGTCACCGATCCGGCGTCGTTGTCGCCGGGCCATATCGTGTTGACGCATGCCCACGGCGACCACGTCGGGGACACCGTGGCGATCGCCACGCGCAGCGGCTCGACCGTGCTCGCTGCGGTCGAGGTTGTCGGCCGCCTCGCGGTCGACGGCGTCGATGGCGTCGGCATGAACGTGGGTGGCGGTGCGGACTTCCCCTTCGGACGAGTCACGTTCACGCCCGCCTGGCACTCGAGTAGCTTCTCGGACGGGACCTACGGCGGCACGCCCATGGGCGTCGTCATCCGCATGGGTGGCGTCACGATCTTCCATGCCGGCGACACGGCGCTGTTCTCCGACCTCGCCCTGGTGGCCCGCCACGGCATCGACGTCGCGTTCGTGCCGATCGGCGACCACTTCACGATGGGTCCCGACGACGCGCTCGAGGCGGTGCGCCTGCTGCGCCCCACTCGCGTGGTGCCGGTGCACTACGACACCTTCCCTCCCATCGTCCAGGACGCCGCAGCGTTCGCCGCTCGCGTCTCGGCCGAGACGGACGCCGAGCCGATCGTGTTGGCCCCCGGCCAAGCGTTGGAGCTCTGAGCACCCGAGCGGGTCCCCGTGGAAACGCCTCCTCACCACGTTCCGGATGGGTACGAGGTCGTCCAGCGCCTCGGCGCCGGTCAGACGGCCATCGTCTGGCTGGCTCGCGTCGAGAGCGGCGGACAGCGTGTGGCGCTCAAGTTGCCGAAACCCGAAGCGCTGGCCCAGCCCGTGCTGCGGCGGATGTTCGAGAACGAGGTCCAGATCACGCTGAAGCTACAGCACGCCAACGTGGTGCGCGCGTTCGACGGGCGCCCCACCGGCGTGGGCGCCTTCCTGGCACTGGAGTTCTGCGAGGGTGGGACGCTCGACCTGTTGCTGCTCGAGCGGGGCAAGCTGCCGCTCGTGCAGGCGCTGGCTCTCGTGCGCGACGTCGCGCACGGGCTGGAGCACGCCCACGATCGCAGCGTGCTGCATCGCGACGTCAAACCCGCCAACGTGTTCCTGTCGGACACGGGCACCGCGAAGCTCGGCGACTTCGGCACCGGCACCTTCTCGACCGAGACGGCCGAGGAGCGGGTCGGCACCGCCTTCTACATGGCGCCGGAGATCTTCGCCGGGGGGGCGGCATCGGTGCGGAGCGACGTGTACAGCCTCGGCGTCCTGGCGTACGAGGTGCTCTCGGGGAAGCGACCGTTCCTGGGCGACAGTTACGACGCGCTGATGGTGGCACACATGACGGCGTTGCCCCGCGACCTCCGACAGCACCGCCCTGACATCGGCACGCAGGTGAGCAAGGTCGTGATGCGAGCGATGTCGCGCGACGCGTCGAAGCGCTACCAGGACGTCCGCGCCTTCCTCGAGGCCTACCGAGCCGCGCTCGGCGAGACGTCGGCAGGCACCGCGAACACGCCGGTCGCGCCCGCGACGGGGCGCGCCGCGCGGGGTCAGACGGTGACGCCGGCGCCGGACGGCCCGGCGACCCCCGACGGCGACGCTAGGCCCGAGGCGCCACCTGCCGTGGGCGACGCGCCGAAGCGCCGCGGGCTCTTCGCCTTGTGGCGGCGCCGCGGGCGCTGACCAGCGTCGCGCCGCCGTAGCCGGCGACGAGGGCGAGCGCGTCGCAGCTTCCATACCCGACCTGCCAACTCGGTATATACTCCAAATCGGAACGAGTCCGAGAAACGGTTCCGGCCGTGACGAGGGTTCGACACGACGCGACGCGGTCCGCAGCGGGCCGCCTATCCCCCCACACGCGGCCACGGCCGTCCCTGCCGACGACCGTCGGCGCACGAGGTGAAGCGATGAGCGACAACCGGCTCGAGATCCGCAACCTGCACGCCCGCGTCACGGGTGGCGAGACCATCCTCAGGGGCGTCGACCTGATCGTCCCGCGCGGTGAGGTCCACGCGCTCATGGGGCCGAACGGCTCGGGCAAGTCGACGCTGGCGAAGCTCATGGCCGGCGACCCCAGCTACGAAGTCCTGGATGGCGACATCCTCATCGACGGCGAGAGCGTCCTCGAACTCGAGCCCGACGAGCGCGCCCGCGCCGGCCTGTACCTGGCGTTCCAGTACCCGGTCGAGGTGCCCGGCGTCTCGATCGCCAACTTCCTACGCCTGGCGCTCAACGCTCGGCGCGAAGAGGGCGACGAGATCGGTGTCATGGAGTTCTACGCCAAGCTCCAGCGCGCCGTGAAGGCCCTCGACTGGGACGAGTCGATCATCGAGCGCAACCTGCACGAGGGCTTCTCCGGTGGCGAGAAGAAGCGCTCGGAGGTGCTGCAGCTGCTCGTGCTCGAGCCCCGCTACGCCATCCTCGACGAGAGCGATTCGGGCCTCGACGTCGACGCGCTGAAGGTCGTCGCGAACGGCGTCAACGCCGCTCGCGGCCCGGACTTCGGGGCGTTGGTGATCACGCACTACCAGCGACTGCTCAACTACATCATCCCAGACCGAGTCCACGTGATGGCCAGCGGCCGCGTCATCGAGAGCGGTTCCAAGGAGTTGGCGATGGACCTCGACGCCAAGGGCTACGACTGGATCCGCGAGAAGCACGGGATCACCGCCAGCGGCGACGCCGTCGCGCACGCCTGATCACCCCGAGGCCCACCGCCCCGCGAGAGCGCGAGAGGAACCGCCATGTCTGACCTGCGCCCGATCAACGAACACCCCGATGCCGCGAAGCTCGAGGGTATGGATCACACCCGGCAGTACGACTTCCAGATGCCGGAGAACTACTCGTACAAGTCCGAGCGCGGACTGAACACACGCGTCGTCGAGAAGCTCAGCTACATGAAGAACGAGCCGGAGTGGATGCTCAAGTTCCGACTCCGCGCGCTCGAGATCGCCGAGAAGAAGGGGCGCCCGAAGTGGGGCCCGGACCTGTCGCACCTGAACTTCGACGAGATCTTCTTCTACATCCGCCCCCAGGACCGCAAGGGGACCAACTCGTGGGACGACGTACCAGACGAGGTGCGTGAGACGTACAAGCGGCTCGGCATCCCCGAGGCCGAGCAGAAGATGCTCGCCGGCGTCGGCGCCCAGTACGAGTCCGAGATGGTCTACCACTCGCTCAAGGAGGAGTGGGAGAAGCAGGGCGTCATCTTCCTCGACACCGAGACCGGTCTGCAGG
>SLSM01000407.1 GCA_007130445.1 Trueperaceae bacterium
TGGACCGCCGGCTCACCCTCGCGCTGCCCAGCCTCGCCCTGCTGGTGCTGACGGCCGTCGGCTGGTGGGTGTGGCCGCCGCCCCCGAGCGAGGCGCGCTTCGCCTGGCCGGGCCTGGTCGGTGTCGGCGTGGCGACGGCCGCTGCGCTGCTGGCGGGTGCCGCGTTGCTCGAGCGGACGGTGCCCAGCTTCAGGCGCACGAGCCGGCGGCTGGAGCGGCTGGTGCGCGACCTGCGCCTCTCGCCCCGTGCGGCGCTCGCGGCGGCGCTGGTGTCGGGGGTGTCGGAGGAGCTGTTCTTCCGTGGCTGGCTGCTCAGCACGGTCGGGGTGTGGTGGCAGGCGCTGGTGTTCATGCTGCTGCACCCGGCGGGCAGGAGCGGCTGGGCGTACACCGCCTACACGGGCGTGGCCGCCCTGGCGTTCGGGGCCGTGACCGTCGCCACGGGCAGTCTGTGGCCTGCGCTGATCGCGCACGTGGCCGTGAACCTGCACGGTTTCAGCCTGGGTGGCCGCGGGCCGCGCAGTGCGCCGCGGCCCGCGGCCGCTGCCGGCGGTGGCCCGCACCCTGGCGACGGCCTCAGTCCAGGTACGAGCGGATCCGGGCGACCGCCTGACGCAGCGCGTCCGGGCCCCTGACCAGCGCGAAGCGCACGTAGCCCTCGCCGGAGGGGCCGAACGCCACGCCGGGCGCCAGCGCCACGCCGGTCGTGCGGGCCAGCCCCTCGGCGAACGCCACGGAGTCGCGTCGCCCCGCCGGCAGCGCCGCCCACACGTACATGCTGGCGCGCGGCGTCGGGGCGTGCCACGCGATCGCCGCCATCGACTCGAGCAGCACCTGGCGCCGCTCCGTGAACGTCGCCGCGTCGGCCCGACGGGCCTGGTCGGGTTCGCGCAGCGCTGCCGCCACCGCGCGCTGGATGCCGAGGTACTGGTTGAAGTCCACGGCGCCCTTCAGGCGCGCCAGCGCCGCCAACGCGTCGGCCTGGCCGATCGCCCAGCCGAGTCGGAAGCCGCCCATGTGGAAGCTCTTCGAGGCCGAGTAGATCTCCACCGCCCGCTCCAGCGCACCCGGCCGCGTCAACACCGAGGGCGCGTCGGCGACGTCGTCGACCAGGTCGACGTAGGGGAAGTCGTGGACGAGCAGCGCCTCGTGCCGCTCGGCGAAGCGCAGCGCCTCGTCGAAGAAGGCCGGCGTGGCCACGCCGGCGGTGGGGTTGTTGGGGTACGAGAGCACCAGCGCCCGGGCGCGAGCGGCGTCGGCGGCGTCGACCAGCGCGAGGTCCGGGAGGAAGCCGCGCTCGGCGCGCAGCGGCAAGGCGACCGTCTCCAGGCCGGCCGCGGCGACCGCACCGAAGTACGAGGGGTACGCCGGGTCGGGCAACAGGATCGCGTCGCCCGGGTCGGCGCAGGCGAGCAGCAGGTGGGCGAACCCCTCCTGCGCACCGATGAGCGGGAGCACCTGGGTCTCCGGGTCGACGCGCGGCCCGAAGCGCCGCTCGTACCAGTCGGCGACGGCCTCGCGCAGCGGCGCCGTGCCGCTGTGGAGGCAGTAGCCGTGGGTGGCCGGGTCGTGCACCGCCGCCCGGAGCGCGTCGAGCGCCACGGCCGGGGGCTGCAGGTCGGACGCGCCGATCGACAGGTCGATCACGTCGAGGCCGCTGCGGCGCGCGTCCGCCTTGGCGGCGTCCATGGCCGCGAACACGCTGGCTGGCATGGCCTGCACGCGGCGCGAGGTGAAGCGCGCTGGAGCGTTCATGGGGCGAGTGTAGCCCCTCGTCCGGCGACACTCACGTGTCCACGGCGCCCGGGTCGGTCCGGTCGACGGCGACGCCCATCACCTCGGCGATCCGCTCGATGCCGACGTCACGGGCGAGCAGCGAGGCCCCGGTACGCCACGCGACCGCGACGATCAGGCAGTCGATCATCCCGCGCGGCGTCACGCCGACGCGCCGGCAGCGCCTGAAGATGCGGGCCGCGGCGTCGAAGTCGGTGACCGCGTCGACGCCGAGCCAGCGGTAGCCGACGAGGTGGTCACGGAGTTGCGCGGCGGCGGCGTCGCTGCGTGCGCCCGCCGTGACCTCCATCAGCACCGGCTCCGTCACCGCGATCGCACCGTCCCGTTCGATCAGCTCGCACAGGCGCCGGTCGGTCGCGCTGCCGGTGGCCCCGTCGAACTCGACCCAGGCCGAGCTGTCGGCCAGGATCATCGCGCCGGCACGGGTGGCTCGTCGCCGGGGAGCTCGTCGATCAAGCCCGCCCCCCGCAGGGCGAGCGCCTCGCGCGCGCTGAGTGGTTGGCCGGCGAGATGGCGCAGCGCGAGGTCGACGGCCTCGGTCTTCGTGCGCACGCCGTAGCGCCGCATGATCACGCGGACGTGGTCGTCTTCGAGCTCGATATTCGTTCGGACACGAGACATTCGCATAGGGTACACTGTCGTACACCACCATGGTGTACTTCGCGATCGATTCGGCCGGCGCCCAGCCGTCCGCGGCCACGGCCCAGGGCGGCGCCCGCCCGAACGTCACCTTGGTAGCGTGGCCCGTGCCCGACCGAACGCCTCCGCCGACCGATCAGGACGACCGACGCGCGGCCCGCGACGCCGGCCAGCGCGCCGCCTGGCGGGCGCAGCGAACCGCCCGGCGCCGCCTTGGCGCGTCGCTCCTGGCGATCTCGGTGGTGCTCACCGTGTACGCACTGTGGACGCCCGGTACCGGCCCGGCGCTCGACGCGGCGCCGAGCGCCGTGGAGGCCTGCGGGCCGCACGCTCCGGCCGCTGCCACGCCCGTCTCGCTCCCCGTCGACTCGACCGCGACGTGGCACGCGCTGCGCGGCGTGCTGGTGTGCTTCACCCACGACCTCACGATCACCGAGGCCTTCGACCTCGGTCGCCACGGCGAGCTGCTGCTCGCCGACCACCGCCTCTACGGCGACAACACCGGCCTCGAGGTCGACGACCCTGCGCTGCACGTGGTCCGGCTGGGCGCGCGGCAGCGCCCGGCGGACAGCGGCACACAGCCGCTGCCATGGGGGCTCGAGGTGGGGAGCGTACGCGTCGGCGACGCCGTGGTCGGTCTGGTGGGACGGGTCTGGACGAGTGCTGCCGGCGGCTACCTGATCGAGCCGGAGGGGGCGCCCAGGTTCGAGGTCCGCAACCCGCGCCCCGAAGCGCCCCCGGCGCTGCCGGGCGATCTGCGCATCGCGGCGTTCAACCTCCAGAACTACTTCGTGACGCTCGGTGCACGCGGCGCCGACCACCCGGCCGCGCTCGAGCGCCAGACCGCCGCGCTCGTCGCCGCGCTGGCGCGTCTCGACGCCGACGTGATCGCGCTGATGGAGATCGAGCGCGACCCCGACGACGACGCGCTGCAGGCGCTGAGCGCGGCGCTGAACGAGGCGCTCGACGCCGCCGCGCGCGAGGACCCCGATCAGGCACGGCCGCCGCCGCGCGCGTACCGGGCCCTCCCCGAGCCGAGCGTGAGCGCGACGCGGGCCGGCGACGCGATCCGACAGGCCTTCCTGGTCGACACGGCGACGGTCGAGGTCGTCGCGCGCTCGGCCGACGTCGCCGGCGTGCACGAGCGGCCGCCCCAGGCCGCGACGCTGCGCCACCTGGCCAGCGGCGAGGTGGTGAGCGTGATCGCGGTGCACCTGCGCTCGAAGGCGAGCTGTCCGTCGAGCGGCGACGTGGACGCTGGGTTCGGCTGCTGGAACGTCAGGCGCACGAGGCAGACCGAGGCACTCCTCGGCTTCGCGGGGCGACTCGAACGCGATCTCGAACACGCCGGCGTGCTGGTGATCGGCGACCTCAACACACACCGCTTCGAGCCGCCGCTCGCCGTCTTCGAGGACGCGGGGTGGGAGGTGCTGACCGACCGCGTGCCCCCCGAAGCGGCGGTGAGCTACGTGTTCTTCGGACGCTCGGCGGCGCTCGACCACGCCCTCGCCAGCCCGACGCTCGCGCCACGTGTGGCGGGCGTGGCCTACTGGGCGATCAACGCCGACGAGCCGCCCATCGCCGGTCCGGGACGTGGCGCCGCGGCGCCCGCGGGGTTCGCACCGGACCCGTTCCGCTCGTCCGACCATGACCCGCTGCTCGTCACGCTGCACATGGGCACCGACGACGCGGAGGCCGCCAGCACCGCCGAAGCCGCGCCAGTTGGTGCGATCACTCGACCGGTTGGAGCAACCGATCGAGCACCGCGTCGTCGAGCCGGCGCGCCTCGCAGCCGTCGGCGTCACGACAGGCGGTCACGTAGCGGAAGCGCCGGCCCTGCGAGCCCGGCACCTCGGAGCGCAGCGTGTCGAAGTCGCGCCGCGGGCCCGTCCACGAGCACAGGTCGCAGCACAGCTGCGTCTTCTCCGCACCCGCGCTGGGGATCGGCCGGAGCCGGAGCGGGTCCCCTCCGCCACTCGGTCGCACCTCGCGCCCACCGTCCTCGACGAAGCTGACGCGGTACGCGAGCGCTCGCGGCACGAGCCGCGTCGGCGTGGCGGGGAACAGCTCCTCCACGATCTCGCGCGCGCTGAACGCCTTCGGCTGCTCGTCGCCCTCGCTCACGCCGCACCCGCCGGCCGCCGACCGCCGACCTCGGCTGGGCTGCCTCCCGCGGGACCGCGGAAGGTGAGCGCGGCGACGTACGCGAGCGTCACCACCCCCAGGACCGCCGTGGCGGCCACCAGCAGCGTGCCGAACTGCATGACCACGATGCCGACGAACGCCCAGACGAGGACGGCGGCGTAGGCCGCGTCACGGTACGCGCGCAGCATGCGCACGCCGAGCGCCGTGGCCACCACCAGCGTGAGCGCAGCCCACACCGGGGCGGGCACGAAGCCGCCGTCCCAGCCCAGATCCATCAACCAGATCGTGGTGTTCGCGACCGTGGCGACGGTGATCCAGCCGAGGTAGACCGAGAACGTGCCGTGCGCGACGAGGCGCTCGACACGGCCGGGCGGCGTGTCGCCACGCTGCGGCGAACGCGCTCGCAGTCGCAGGTAGACGACCATCAGGCTGCCGAGCAGCACCAGCATCAGGATCTGGGTGGCGCCGAAGGCGAGGTTGTGCCACGCCACGATCCACAGCGAGTTGGCGACGTGCGAGAGCACGATCGGCCAGGCGACCGCGGCGACGCGGCGGTTGCCGGCCTGTCCGGGCAGCGCCTGCCACACGGCGTACGCGAGCAAGCCGAGGTAGATCACCCCCCAGATTGAGAAGACGTAGCCGGCGGGCGTCACGAGTGCGGGGAAGGCGTCGGAGATCTCGCCCGTGGTCCGCCCCGCCAGCGGTAGGACGTTCGCGAGCGTGTTCATGGTGATGGTGACCAGCGTCATCACCAACACCGCGATCCGACCCGGAACGGCCGACGAGCCGAGCCAGGCGGCGGAGCGCGGCGCCGCTGCGCTCACGACGCCTGGCGCACGGCGGCGAGGACGCGCGTGGTCTCGATCGCCGTCATGGCGGCGTCGAAGCCGTTGTTGCCCGCCTTGGTGCCGGCGCGCTCGAGGGCCTGCTCGATCGTGTCGGTCGTCAGGACCCCGAACACGACCGGCGTGCCGGTGTCGTCCGAGACGCGTGCGACACCGGAGGCGACGATCGAACAGACGTGGTCGTAGTGGCTCGTCGCGCCGCGGATCACGCAGCCGAGCGCGATCACCGCGTCGACGTCGCCACGCTCCGCGAAGGCGCGCGCGACGAGCGGGATCTCGACCGCCCCGGGGACCCAGGCGACGGTGACGTCGTCATCGGCGACGCCGTGCCGACGCAGACCGTCGAGGGCGCCTTCGAGGAGGCGGCGGGTGATGAGGTCGTTGAAGCGCGCGACCACCAGCGCTACGCGCAGTCCAGCGCCGTCGAGGCGCCCTTCGATGTGCTCCATGACGGCATGATGGCACGCCGCGCACGCGACGTGCGCCGTGCCGCGATGTCAGTCGCCGCCCTCGCGCGCGGGCGGATCGAGGTTCTCGAAGGTCATGTTCGTGCCGTAGGAGTACATCACGACGTTCTCCACCGACGACTGCACGCTGTACACGAGACCGCCATCTTGCAGGCGCGCGACCACGAGGTTCCAGCCGCGACGCAAGTCGAAGGTCGCCGGCGTCGTGCGCAGGCTCACGTCGTCCGTCACGTAGACCAGGTTGAAGTACCCGAACGGGTCGGTCAACTCCGGCGGCGCGCGGAAGAACCACTCGTCGAACAGGTTGTCGTAGGTACCGTTGGCGTTGACGTCGTGGTAAGGCTGCAGCCATGCGGTCGCGTAGCGTACGCCGTCGCCACCCTCGACAACGAACTCGTTGCCGATCATGAACGCGAGCGGGAAGGCGCCGCTGTTCAGCGCGCGCAGGTCGCGTTCGTCGGGCAGCATCCCGTCGGTCGAGAGGCTGAAGGTGCCGCCGACCATCCGCACGGAGCCGATCTCGCGCGCACCGTCACCGAGGTCGAGGAACAGGCCGAGACGCATCTCGGTCGGGAGCTCGACGAGCTCGTCGATCTGTGTGCCGCTGACGCGAACGTGCTGCTGGGCGAAGGCGAACCCGCCGAGCGCCGCGAGGGCGAGGAGCAGCAGGAGGAGTCGTCGCATGGGTGTCTCCAAGATCGTAGTCACCGCGGAACGGGCGCTGCCGAAGGCGGCGTCCGGCGTGGTGCGAGGGCATCGAGGCGAGCGTGTCCGCAGCGGCCCGCGAAGGTCTCGAGCGGCAGGGGACGACGGACGCGCGCGCGTCCGCTGGTCGGCCTCGTCATCCCTGCCGGTATATCACGCCGCCCGATGAGAGCGGGTGCCGTCCGGATGAAGGCCGGGCGAGCGTCGCCGGCGTTCAGGTCGCGTACCCCGTCGGATGCGCCAGCCGCCAGCGCCAGGCATCGGCCACGATCTCGGCGAGGTCCGGGCGCTGCGGGGACCACCCGAGCTCGCGCCGCGCCAACGATGCGTCGGCCACGAGGACCGGCGGGTCGCCCGCACGCCGCGGCGCGATCCTGGTCTTCACGTCGCGCCCCGTGACGGATCGCACCGTGTCGACGACCTGCGCGACGGATGCGCCGGCGCCGTTGCCGAGGTTGTACGCCTTGGCGACGCCGCCCTCGAGCGCCGCCAGCGCCCGGACGTGCGCGTCGGCGAGATCGAGCACGTGCACGTAGTCGCGCACCGCCGTGCCGTCCGGGGTCGGGTAGTCGTCGCCGAAGACGTCGATGGCGTCACGCTCGCCGTTCGCGACCTCGAAGACGAGGGGGATCAGATGCGACTCCGGGCGGTGGTCCTCGCCGCGCTCACGGCTCGCACCGGCGGCGTTGAAGTAGCGCAGCGCCACCGAGGCCATGCCGGTGGTCCGAGCGAGCCACAGCAGCGCGCGTTCGATCTGCAGCTTCGTCTCGCCGTACACGCTCTCCGGCGCGAGGGCGGCTGTCTCGGGGATGGGCGTGCGCTCCGGCGTGCCGTAGAGCGCCGCCGTCGACGAGAAGACGACGCGTTCCACGCCCTGCGCGGAGGCGGTCCGCAACAGGGCCAAGGTGGCGGCGACGTTGTCGCGGAAGTAGCGGTGCGGGTCGCGCATCGACTCACCCACGAGCGAGGCGGCCGCGAAGTGCAAGAGCGCGTCGCATGGGTGGGTCGCCAGCGTCGAGCGCAGCGCGTCCTCGTCTGCGATGTCGGCCTGCACGAAGCGGGCGGCCGGATGCACGGCGGTGCGGTGACCGGTTCGTAGGTCGTCGACGACGAGCACGTCGTGACCGGCCTCGACGAGCGCTTCGACGGTGACGCAGCCGACGTACCCGGCGCCACCGGTGACGAGGAGTCGCATGCGCCGATGCTACCGCGTCGGATCGGGCGGCACGTGGCGCCACGGCGCCCGCGCTGCGCTGCCGTGCGGCCGGCCAGGACGCGCGGCGGCGCACCTGAGGCATACTGGAGGGACACGGGAGGAGCCCTGTCATGAGCGCGAGCACCAGCGAGAGCACCAGCACCGCCCCCGCCACCACGAGTTCCACGAACGCCGGTCTGATCTGGTTCGACGGCCGCATCGTTCCCGAGGCCGAGGCGACCGTCTCGGTACTCACCCACGCCATGCACTACGGCACCAGCGTGTTCGAGGGTATCCGCGCGTACGAGACCGATCGCGGCGCGGCGGTCTTCCGGCTCCACGAGCACAGCGTCCGGCTGCTCGAGTCGGCCAAGATCCTCGGCATGAAGACCACCTGGACGGCCGAAGAGATCGACCGGGCGATCGTCGACACGATCAAGGCCAACGAGCGCGTGAGCTGCTACATCCGCCCGCTCATCTGGTACGGGGCCGAGTCGCTCGGCGTGAACCCGGGGCGCAACACGCTACATCTGATGGTCGCGACGCTGCCGTGGGGCATCTACCTCGGCGAAGACGCGGTGCGCAAGGGCGCCGCCCTCATGACGTCGTCCTGGCGGCGCTCGTCGGGCGACATCATGCCCACGAAGGCCAAGGCCGGCGGCAACTACGTGAACTCGGTGCTGTCCAACGCCGAGGCGCGGGACAACGGCTTCGACGAGGCGCTGCTCCTCGACAAGGAGGGCTTCGTCGCCGAGGGTTCCGGCGAGAACATCTTCTTCCTGAAGGGCGACACGCTGTATGCCATCGCGCACTCGGTGAACCTGCGCGGCATCACGCGCGACACCGTCATACAGCTCGCGCGCGACATGGGCACGCGAGTCGAGGCCACGATGGCGACGCGCGACGAGCTCTACACAGCCGACGAAGTGTTCATGGTCGGCACGGCGGCCGAGGTGACGCCCATCGCGTCGATCGACCGCCGACCGATCGGCTCGGGCGTGGCTGGGCCCTTCGGGCTTTCGATGCGCGAGCGCTACCTCGAGGTCGTGAGCGGCAAGGTCGCGGCGTACAACCGCTGGCTGACCTTCGTGCACGGCTGACGCGGGACGCGCCAGACCGGATGCAGTGCCGGGGGCGCCTACATGGCGCCCCCGGCACGTGTCAGAAGCGCACGCGTACACGGCCCTGTGCGAACGTGATCGAGCGTTCCCCACCGAGCGAGACGCCGCTGTCGAGCGAGACGCCGAGCCAGTACGCGCCGCCGCGCACCAGCGTGGCCAGCTCGGCCCCGGCGTCGCCCGCGCCGACGCTGACGGCCAGCGGCTCCTCGAGCTCGAGCGTGAACGGCCCGCCGAGCGGTCGGTCGTCGGGGCCGGCGGCCACGCAGGTCGAGGGGGGTTCGCTGGAGCGCCCGTACACCACGACGTCGACGGAGGTGCCGGTGCCGAGCACGGCGCTCGAGCGATACGTCGCGACGGCGTCGTACGTGGCGTGTGTGATGCCCACGCGCGTGGTGACCTCGCCGCGCGCGTAGCACACGGTACCGGCCGTGCTGTCGCCCGGGATCGTGATGGTGGGTACCGCCAGGGTCAGGCCGGCAGCGCCGCACGCGGCGAGCGTCACGGCCGCGAGCGCGGTGGTGGTCGCGAGGCGGAGAGCGCGCGGCGTCATGGGCCAGGGTACGGAACGAGCCGCGGTGGGTGTCAGGATGCCGTGAGGGCCCGGTCAGGGAGCCGTAAGCGGCCTGCCGCTAGCGTATGGCCATGTTCAGCACCTGGTTCGCGACCCTCGGCGCCGCCCTCCCGACCGGCATGCCCGGCCGGCGCCGCGCCGCGGTCGTCGCCCAGTCCCGTCCGACGCCCTCCACGGCGCTCCCCTCCGCACCGAGCGACGTGCGGGCCGACGCATCGACGCTGCAGACCGCCGCACCGGCGCGCGTGCGCGTCGTCGATCCGATCGACCTGCGGGTAGTGCCGTTCGTGCCGAGCGACAACGGGACCACACAGCGTCGCGTGCACCCGCGGGTCCTCAACCCCTTCCGGGCGTTCCCGAACCGCGGAGCGCTCCTGTTGGATCTCATGAACCCGCGCGATCCGCGCGACTGAGCGACCCGCGCGACTGAGCGCTCCGCACGCGACGACCAGCCGGCGCCGCGCCACCGGTCGGGTAGCGCGGCGCCGGCGTGGAGCCCACGTCAGTACTGCCCCATCAGACCGCGAGCCCTGGCCCGGCGCTCCGCGAGGGCGAACGCGAGCAGGCCGAGCGCCAGGTAGACGGCCGCGTTGAGCACCAACGAGGCCCAGTCGCGCGGGCCGAACGCGCTCAGCGTGACACCCTCGATGAGGGCGGCGCGGATCATGTCGATGCCCTTCACCACCGGCGCGAGCTCGAGCCATGGCGCCACCGAGAGCGGGACGAAGGCGAAGCCGAGGAACACGAACTGGAGCACCTGCAGCAGGGCGTCGATCTGCTTGAAGACGAGCGCCAATCCGGCGACGGCGTAGCCGAGACCGACGACGGCCACGAAGGTAGGCGCCAGGATCACTGCCAGCAACGGCAGGTCGAAGCTGAGCCACTGGCCGGCGGTCAGCATCGTGAGCACCAGCATGGCGGACGTGATGACCAGGTTGACGAGCAGCGTGCCGACCATGCGCGCCGCGAGGATGGCACGCAGCCCGATGGGCGACATCGCAAGTTGCTCGAGCGTGCCGCGGGTCGCCTCGGTGGTCAGCTCCCAACCCATGCTGGAGACGCCCATCAACAGGAGGAACCAGAAGGCGTTGCCGACGATCGCGAAGCGGAGGTTCGCTTCGGCGGTGGCCGGGTCGCCGATCACGCTGATGCCGAGGAACATCGCCAGGAAGATGACGTAGAAGGTGACGACCAGGCTGATGGTGTTCGGGAGGTAGCGTCGTCGCTCGATGACGACCTTGCGCACGTTGGCTTCGAGGACGGTGAGCATCGTTCGGCCTCCGATTCAGGCGCGCAGCCGCGAGCGGGCGCTTTCGAGCTGGGCGTCGGCGTCGATCACGGCCTCGCGCGTGGCGTCACCGTTCGGGGCACCGTCCTTGACGAGCCGGCGGAACACGGTCTCGAAGTCGATGACGCGCCGATCCAGGCTCTCGATCGGGGTGGCGCCCTCGCGCAACACGTCGATGAGGGCGTAGAGGTCGTCGCCCTTGGCGAGCTCGACCTGCACACGCAGGCCGTCGTCGACGACGTGCACGTGCATCAACCGGCGCCGCAGCGCCTCGATCTGGGCGCCGCTCAGCGGAGCGCCGAGCTCGACCTGGTAGGCGCGCGACGCGAACAGCCGCATGAGGTGGTCGACGCGGTCGTCGACCAGCACGCGCCCGTGGGCGATGACGACGGTGCGCTCGCAGAGGTCCTGCACGACGGGCATGTCGTGGGTGCTGACGATGACGGTGCGGCCCTCGCGCTGCATCTCGCGCAGGAGCGCGCGCACCTCGTAGCCGGTCTCGACGTCGAGGCCGAGGGTCGGCTCGTCGAGGAGGACGACGTCGGTGCCGGCGAGCGCCGCCACCGCCAGCGCGAGCTTCTGCTGCATCCCGCGCGACAGGCTGCTCACGAGCGCGTCGCGCTTGGCCCCGAGGTCGAAGCGCTCCAACAGCTCGTCGATGCGCTTCGCGACCGAGCGCCGCGGCATGCCGCGGTTGCCGGCGAAGTAGGTGAGGTTCTCCCGGGCGGTCAGGCGCCAGTAGAGGTTGCGGTTGCCCTCGAGCACCGCGGCAAGGTGTCGCAGCGCCTGGCTCCGATGGCGCCGCACGTCGATGCCGGCGACGCTCAACACGCCCGCGTCGGGCGTGATCAGCCCGCACAGTGCCTTGACGGTGGTGGTCTTGCCGGCACCGTTGGGGCCGAGCAACCCGACGAGCGCACCGCGCTCGACGCGGAAGCCGACACCGTCGACCGCCGTCACGGCGGGGTCGCTGCGGCCGCGCGCCGGGTACGTCTTGGTCAGACCATCGACGACGATGGCGTCGTTCACGGGAGCCGAGGAGACCGGAGCGGTGGTGGCCGCTCCGGTGTGGACTGCGTGCACGGCGGTCAGGCGGCGCCGACGAGGCGGGGGGCGAAGCGGCGCAGGGCCGGGCGGGCGACGCGGACGGTCACGGCGCGGAGGGCGCGGTGCAACCCGAAGGTCGCGGCGGCGGAGCGGCGCTCGGCGAGGTCGCGCTCGATCGCGGGGAGCGCTGCGGTCAGGGTGATCGGGTGCAGGTTCGTCATGGCGTCCTCCTGGGATGCGCGGGGGCTCGGGTGGTGTTCGATGATCAGAGTATAAAGCCAATACTTCTATTCTGTCAAGTCGGGCTTATCGGAATGATGCCACACGACGTGACGGCGCCCCCGGCGTGATGCCGGAGGCGCCTGGACGCGTCGTGGACGGTGCGGTGTCGGCGCCTCGCGGCGGCCGGCACGTCAGCGCCGAGCGAGGCGCGATGTGCCGTGCGGCGCGGCCAAGGCGCCGATGCGGTCGAGTCGAGCGGCGAGCCGCTCGAGACGGCGGGCGGTCGCGTGTGCCGCGCGGGCGACGAACGCCGACCGCGATCCTCCGCTGGGGAGCGCGCCAGCGCGGGACAGCAGCGCCGCGTCGCGCTCGGAGGGAACGCCCAACCGCCGCCTGGCGGCGGACTCGGCCTCACGGACGAGGGCGGGTATGTACAGCTCGGTCATGGTGGCACCTTGTGTCTGGGGCGCGCCGCGCTGGGCGGCGGAGGTGGTGTGGGTAGGGGCCCCTGGTGCCGTGAGCGCTCGGCTCAGCGGTTGGTCCAGTGGGCGTTCAGGCGGGGACGGCGTTCACCGTCGGCGTACCCGGCGCGGCGAAGGCGTTCGGTCAGGCTGAAGATGCGCGGTTCGTTCGCGCGCACGGAGCGCAGCGCGGCCAGCATGGCGTCGACCATGGCGACTCCTCTCTCACACGTATGTGGGGCAAAAAAAACCTCGGCCGAGGCCGAGGACACGCGGTGCCGTCCGACGTCGTCAGACGCTCGCAGCGTGCATTCCTCGGGGGTGGGCGGTCGGCGGCACGGAAGCACAACCGAGAGCCTGCGGCAGATCGTGTCGTCCGGTCATCCTGTCGCCACCTCCTCGCGTGCCCGGGCGCGTCGCTGGCGCCCTTGAGCCGAACGAGATGCTAGCACGACGATGCTGTGTATGCAAGAGGGTATCCGGCATATCGCGGGGGTGTCACGGCGCGACGTCCGGCACCCCTTCGCTCGCGCGGCGCTCGCCCTCGATCCGGCTCCGCTCGTGCTTCGGCCGCATCAGCGCCACCACCACCTCGTACGCCTCCGGCGTCGATGCGCTCCGCACCACGCACACGTCGAGGCCGAGCCCTTCGAACACCAGCGACATCGCCCGCAACACCACCATCCGCGAGCCACTCACGACGACCAGCGTCACGTCGGTCGCGCGCCGGCCATCGCCGAAACCGACGGTCACCCCCAGCTCCTTCGCCCTGGCCCGCAAGCGCTGGCGAAGCCGCGCCACCGACGGTTTCACGGGGGACTCCGCGGTCCGGCGCTGCACGCTCAGTACGCCTTCGCGAACACGACCTTGACGGGGTACCCCGAGGGCCGACCGGTATGGACGCACACCGAACCCTCGGCGGGAATGCCATCGAGCGGGATGCAGCGAACGGTCGCCTTGGTCGCCTCCTGGATCGCCGCCTCGGAGGCCGGGTCGCCACAGTGCGTCGCGATGGCGAAACCGGCCTCGACCTGTTCGACCAGCTCGTCGTACGTGTGCACCTCGCGCATCCGCTCGGCCCGGAAGTCGAGCGCGCGCTGGAAGAGCCGTTCGTGGAAACCGTCCAGGCCGTCCACGAGGTACTCGACCAGGCCGCTGAGCGGCACCGCCGTCTTGTCGTCGGCGAGGCGGTCCTTCACCAGCGCCGTGCCGGCGTCCAGGTCCTTCGGCCCGAGTTCGACGCGCAGCGGCACGCCCTTGCGCTCCCACTCGTTGAACTTCCACCCCGGGCTCATGCCGTCGCGGTCGTCGACCTTCACGCGCACGCCCGCAGTGCGCAGCTCCGCAGCGACGCGGTCGACCTCGGCCCCCACGCGCACCTTGGCGTCCTCGTCGTTGCCGCGCGCGATCGGCACGATCACGATCTGGTGCGGCGCCAGCTTGGGCGGCATCACCAACCCGGCATCGTCGCCGTGCGACATGATGATCGCCCCGATCATCCGCGTCGAGAGTCCCCACGAGGTGGTGTGCGCGAACGCCTGCTGGTTGTGCACGTCGTTGAAGGTGATGCCGAACGCCTTGGCGAAGTTCGTGCCCAGGTAGTGGCTCGTCCCCGACTGGAGCGCCTTGCCGTCGCGCATCATCGCCTCGATGGTCAGCGTCTGCATGGCGCCGGCGAAGCGCTCGCCCTCGGTCTTCTCGCCCCGGATCACCGGCACGGCCGCGAACTGCTCCGCGAAGGTCGCGTAGACGTCGAGCATCTGCCGCGTCTCGGCGCGCGCCTCTTCCTCGTCGGCATGGGCCGTGTGCCCCTCTTGCCACAGGAACTCGGTCGTGCGCAGGAACGGACGCGTGCGCATCTCCCAGCGCACGACGTTGCACCACTGGTTGTAGAGCAGCGGCAGGTCGCGGTAGCTCTGGATCCACTTGGCGTACAACTCGCCGATGATCGTCTCGGACGTGGGCCGGATCGCGAGCGGCTCGTCGAGCTCCTGCCCGCCCGCGTGGGTGACCACCGCCAGCTCGGGCGAGAAGCCCTCGACGTGCTGCGCCTCGCGCTGGAAGTAGCTCATCGGGATCAGCATCGGGAACGACAGGTTCTCGTGGCCCGTCGCCTTGAACATCGTGTCGAGCTCGCGCTGGATGTGCTCCCACAGGGCGTACCCGTACGGCCGGATCACGAACGCGCCGCGCACCGGACCCAGGTCGACCAGGTCGGCCTTGTAGACGAGCTCGTTGTACCAAGCGCTGAAATCGGTGGATTGGGGCGTCAGGCCCTGCTGCTTCGCCATGTCGAGGAGCAGCGTACCAGGCGCGGCCCGAGCCCGGGCAGCGGCTCGCACGTCCGTGCCAGGCACGCGCGCCGGTCGTGCACGAACCACGCGGCGGCGCACGGTTGCACGTACGATCGCAGGAGCCATGGCCACCCGCTCCCCCACCCCCGCCGAACTCGCCGCGGCCGCGCCGCACCTGCCCGTGGCGCTGTACGACGGCGCCTGCGTGTTCTGCACCGCGCAGGCGGCGCGCGCCCGGCGCTGGGCGCGCGGTGGACTCGCCGTCCGGCCGCTGCAGGAGGCGCTCGTCGACGTCCCGTGGGTCGATCCCGACGACGCGCTCGAGGCTTTGCACCTGGTCGATCGCGACGGGCGCAGCTACGTCGGCGCCGCCGCGATCGTGCGGCTGCTGCGACTCACCCGGCCCCTGCTCGGCGTGCTGGTCTTGCCGTACCACCTGCCGGGGGTGCGCTGGCTCGCCGAGCGGGCCTATGCGAGCGTGGCGGCTCGGCGTTACGACATCGCCGGGCGCCACGACGCCTGCGAATCCGGCGCGTGCGGCGTGCCGTGGGCGGAGCGCACGGACGACGGTCCCGACGGCCGTGCCGGCGACGCGTGACGAGGGCGACAGCGGCGCTCGAACCGGCCACCCGCCACGGTTACAGCACCAACACCGGCCTGCCGGCGAGCACCAGCGTCCGCTCGAGCACCCCGCCGAGCAGTGACTCCAGCCAGCGCGAGTAGCGGTAGCTGCCCATCAGCACGAGGTCGCAGTCGCGCTCCTCGGCGACGGCGACAAGGGCGTCGGGCACCGCTCCGCGACGATCGACGTAGTCGGCCGCGACGCCGAAGCGCTCCAGATAGCGCCTGGCCGCGTCGAGGGTCGCGGCCGCATTGCGCTGCAGCTCCGCGACGGTGCACACCACCAGCGTGGTGTCCCACTTCGCCGCCAGGTACGCGCCGACGAAGAGCGCCTGATCGGCACGTGAGCCACCGTCGTAGGCGACGAGGGCACGCGCCAGCGGCCGTGGCGCGCCGATCGACACGAGCACCGGGCGCGGCGAGCGCCGCAGCAACCCCTGGTAGCGCGTTGCCAGTCGCCACTCGCTGCCGCCCGGGGCGGGGATCACCAGGGGGGCCACCACCACGTCGACCCACGCGGCCCGCTCGCGCAGCGCCGCCACCGGGTCGCCGACGGTGACCGCGAACTGGACCTCGATGCCGGCGCTCGCCCCCACCTGCGCGACCGCCGCGCGGAGTTCGGCGACGTCGTCGCTCTCGACGGCTGCGGCGTCGGGCACCACGTGCAGCCCGTAGACCCGCGAGCGCTCACGCTGCGCCACCAGCAACGCCTGCTCGAGCGCAGCGATACCGTGCACCACGTCGGGGATCGAGACCAGCAGGTCGTCGGCGATCGCCACCTCGCCCTCGCGGCCCTCGGTCTTGCGCGCGCGCACTTCGCGCAAGACGCCCTCGCGGCGCTCGGTGTCGAGCCGCGGGCCGCCCTCGGTGCCGAGCGCCTCGGCGATCGTCTCGCTCGGGAGCGTGAAGCCCAGTTCCTGTTCCAGGCGGCCGCGATGCTCCGAGAGCCACAGGTAGAGGTCGGTCTCCGTGCGGCCCGGGAAGTCACGCATGACGCCACCGGCGCGGATCGACGCAACCACCGGCTGGTAGACGGTGTCGTACCAATGCGCCACGGCCTCGTCGAACGGGACGTCGCGCTCCTCGTCGAGGCCCATGAAGTAGTGGTGCACGTCGATGTGTTCTCGCAGGCGCTCGAAGGCGCCGGGCACCGTCACCGCCAGGCTGGCATCGGGGCGGAGTTCGTCGATGCCGGTCGACTCGTTGAAACGCGAGTGCTCCTCGAGCAGGATCAGGTCGCTGGGGTCGACGTCGGCGCTCAGCGGCACGCGGGCGTGCACGGGCGTGACGAAGGCCTGGATGGTGGGCGCGCCCAATTGGCGTGCGACCGAGACGCGATGGTTGCCGTCTCGCACGAAATAGGCCTGGCCGATCCGGTACAACTCCACCGGCGGTGTGCCCGTGGGACCGGTCATCGCCACGCTCACACCGACCCAGCGGGCCTTGTCGGCGTCGATCCGGGGCAGGAACTCACGGGTGAAGTCGTTGTAGCGGCCGACGCTGCCGACGATCGCGTCGAGCGGCACGTCCTCGAGCACCGGCAGCGACGACTCGACGGCGTGCAGGCGGCGGCGCACGTCCTCGTACGACAGCAGCTTGCGCTCATCTGCGCCGAACGCCGCCAGGACCGACCGGAGGTTGGCCTTGCGGCGCGCTCGCGAGAACGCCTCCGCAGCTTCGTACGCCCCGGCCCGATCGCTCGTCACGCTGGCATCATGCCACGCGGCGTTCGCGGCTCCTGCGCTCGCGCTGCGGCGCACCGGCGGCGGCGACGGGTATACTCCCGCTGAGATGCAGCGCCGCTCGATGTCGCCACGCCCTGCCCGAGCCTGACCGGTCGTCCGGTCGGGACGGCAGGGCGTCGCCTCGGCGGCGCCCTTTCGCATGGCGCCCGGTCGACGACGCGGCTTGCACGTTCGGCCGCACACGCCCCGCCGAACGCGGCACGGCGGCACGAGGCGCACCAGACCCCGCGGAGGCACCAGTGAACCCCCAGCAGCCCGACACCGCCAACGGCGCCAGCGCACCCGGCACGTACTACGCGACCACACCGATCTTCTACGTCAACGCCGCGCCACACATCGGCCACGCCTACACCACCATCCTTGTCGACGTCGTCACGCGTTTCCACCGCCTCAAGGGCGACGACACCTTCTTCCTCACCGGCACCGACGAGCACGGTGAGAAGGTGGCCAAGGCCGCTGCTCGCGCCGGCGTGACGCCGCAGGCGTACACCGACCACGTGGCGGCGCAGTTCCGCAGCACGTGGGACGGCATGGGCATCGCCTACGACGAGTTCATCCGCACCACCGAGCCGCGCCACCAGGCGGTGGTGCGCGAGGTGCTGCAGAAGGTCTACGACAACGGCGACA
>SLSM01000356.1 GCA_007130445.1 Trueperaceae bacterium
GGGGATCGCCCGGCGGTGCTCGAAGACGACGACGTACCGCGTGGCGTCGGCCGCGGCGAGGCGCTGCACCTGCTCGGCGTCGCCCGCGCCTTCGGGAATGCCGCCGCATGCCGCGAGAAGCAGCGCCGATGCGGCCAGTATCGTCGTGCCGATGTGGTGTCGCATGGGACCCTCCTGTCCGTTCGACGTGTCGTCGGCGCGCGCGTGACGGCGCTCCGCGTGGAGTCGCTCCACGAACGGACGCGCCGGTCGACCCGGCGGACCGCCTTGCGCGCGTCGGCGACGGTGTGCCGACAGGCTGCCATGGGCACCACTACCGAACCCCTTCCGGTGGTGGAGGGTCGCTCGGCGCCGCACACGTCGACCGGCCGATCCGGGCTGCCGTGGCAACGCGTGCCGAGACGCTCGCGTGACGTCGGCGCGGAGACCGGCTAGCATGCCGACGTCACGGTCGACACGACCGAGGCCCGTGAGGAGGGGAGCATGCCCACGAAGACCGTCTTCGAGGCCGTCGGTGGCGCAGACGGCGTGCTGCGTCTCGCGCACGCCTGGCACGAGCGCGTCATGGCCGACGAGGTCGTCTCGCACGCGTTCGAGGGAGGGGTCCACCCGCAGCACACGGAGCGTCTCGCGGCCTACTGGGGCGAGGCGTGGGGCGGGCCGCCGGTCTACAGCGAGCGCTGTGGCACGGAGTCGGACGTGGTCCGGATCCACAGCGGCAACGGCCCCCACGAGGAGATGGACCGCCGCTCCATCGTCTGCTTCGAGCGTGCCATGGACGACATCGGGCTCGTCGACCCGCGACTCAGGCGCGTGTTGCTCGAGTACTTCACGTGGGCGACGACCACCACGATGGCGGCCTACCCGACGGATGCGAGCGCGGTGCCCGACGGCTTACGCATCCCGCTCTGGTCGTGGGACGGGTTGCAGGACGAATCGTGAGCCGCCGCCTGCCCGACGAGGTCGCAGAGAGTGACGGCGACCTCGGCTTCAGCTTCACGACGCGGAAGAACGGCGACGTGGTGATCGCGCACCACGGTCGCGTCGCGACCACGCTGCGTGGACGCCAGGCGCGTGACGTCCTGGCCGTCAGCGAGGGGGGCGATGCGCGGGCCACGCAGCAGCGCATGCCACGCCTGACCGGCAACGACAAGCGGGGCAACGAGCGGTCGACGACGCCTGGCGGTTGACGATCGCACCGAGACAGCCGCAGCGTCTGGCGAGCATCGAGTCGGACCGGCTGGCTCGCTCGGCGTGCTTCGCGTCCGTCGCAGGTCGGCTCGAGGCCAACGTCGTAGCCTGACGGAACCGCCGGACACCTCCAGCGTCCGGCGAGAGGGAGCGCATGGCGAACATCGGCTTCATCCAGCACCGCCTGGGGCGCACCGACGGCGTGTCGCTCGAGGTGGACAAGTTCCGCGCGGTGCTCGAGCGCAACGGGCACACCGTCCACTACTGCGCCGGGAACGACGACGTCCCGGGTGGGCAGTGCATCCCCGAGCTCTACCCGTTCCACCCCGTCACGCAGCGCATCCTGATGAACGCGACGCGCGAGCTGACCGACTACGACACCCCTGCGGCGCTGATGCGCGAGGTGCGCGAGCATGCGGACCGGATCAAGCCCGGCTTCCTGCGCTTCATCCGGGACAACCGCCTCGATCTGATCTTCCCGAACAACCTCGTGTCGGTGGGCTACAACCTCGCGGGCATGCTGGCGCTGCACGAGGCGATCGTGGAGACCGGCGTGCGCACGGTGTGCCACAACCACGACTTCTGGTGGGAGGACAGCGGCGAGGTGTACCCGACCTGCCCCGAGGTGGTTGCGTTCTTCGAGGAGCACGCGCCGCCCGTGGCGCCGAACGTGCGGCACCTGGTGATCAACCGGATCGCGCAGGCGGAGCTGCGCAGGCGCACGGGGGTGGAGAGCCGGGTGGTGCCGAACGTGTTCGACTTCGATCAGCCGGCGTGGGTCGCGGACGACTTCAACGCCGACTTCCGGGAGGCCATCGGCCTGCGCCCCGGCGACCTGTGCTTCCTCCAGGCCACGCGCATCTTGGACCGCAAGGCCGTCGAGCTGGCGATCGACGTCGTGGCCGAGCTGCAGCGGCCCGAGCGAAGGCGCCGCTTGGAGTCCGCGCCGTTGTACGACGGCCGCCGCTTCGGTCCGGATGACCGGATCGTGCTGGTGTGCGCGGGCTACGTCGAGGGCATCGGGCTCAGCGGCGGCTACGTGGCGAACCTGGTCGCGAAGGCGGCCGAGCTCGGCGTCGACGTGGTCTGGTGCGGGGAGCGCGTCGAGCACGGCCGCGGCCGCGACGAGCACGGCAAGGTGTACTCGCTGTGGGACGCCTACGTGGGCGCCGACCTGGTCACCTACCCCAGCGTGTGGGAGGGGTGGGGGAACCAGTTGATCGAGGCCGTCTTCGCGAGGCTCCCGGTGGTGCTGTTCGAGTACCCGGTGTACGTGAGCGACCTGCGCGACGCCGGCTTCCGGGTCGCCTCGCTGGGCGACACCCTGGGACCGCGCGACGATCGCGGCCTGGTGACGGTCCTCCCGGAGGCGGTTCGAACTGCCGCCGACGAGGTGATGCGCTCCCTGCAGGACGGGGACGCGCGACGCGAGGCCGTCGAGCACAACGTCGAGCGCGCCCGCGAGCGCTACTCGTTCGAGGCGCTGGAGCGCATCCTGGACGAGGTGCTCGCCGAGTACGGCGTGCGTCTGAAGGGGGGCGCGTGAGCGAGCTGCCTCCACCCGAACCTCTGTCGGCCGAAGCGTTCGCCGCGTATGGGACGGTGCTGCGCCGTGATCCGATCGGCGAGCCCTTCCAGGAGGTGCACACCGACACGGCGAGTCGCGGTTGGCGCGTCGCGTTGCTGGAGGTGTCGGCGGGACCGCTGCGGCGCGTCCACCGCCACCCCGACAGCGAGGAGTGCTTCGCGCCCCTGCACGGCTCCCCCTGCATCGCGGTGGCGGAGCCGGACACCCCCACGGCGATCCGCGTGTTCCGCCTGGACGAGCCTGTGTGCGTGCGCCGGAACGTCTGGCACGAGGTCGTCGCCGCGGGTGCGGCGGGCGTCTTCATCGCCGAGAACGCCGTCGTGACCGGGGAGCCCATCCACCTCGACGCGCCGCTGACCTGGGCGGCGCCGCGGCAGGCCGACGTGGAGTGGACGGTCACGGTGACCGAACCCCTTCCCGATTGCCCGAGCGTCGCAGCGGGTTGGCGGCGGATCGCGACGCAGACGACGTGGGGCGAGTGGAGGTCGGCGAGCTCGATGAGGGGCAAGGACGTCACCACCTCGCTCGTCCCCCCTGCGACGGAGCCCCTCCAGGTCGGCGACGAGTACGTCGTCAAGGTCGGACGGGCGTTGAGGATCCGCTGTCGCGTGCTCGAGTCCTCGGGTCGCGCCACGGGTGAGGACGTCGAGATGGTCTTCGATGCGACCGGCGTGGCGCTTGGCGGTGTGGTGAGGGCCCGCTTCCGGTTCACCGTCTTCAGGGGTGGCGACGGGACGGTCATGGCCCGGGCGCAGGAGAGGATCACGACGTTGCCCTTCTTGGCGCCACCGAAGGAGACGCTCGAGCGTGAGCACCGGCACACGTTCAGGGACCTCAACGCGAGCTTCCGCGCGTAGGACGACGCAGCGACGCGTCGAAGCGCTTCGCGAGAACGCCCGGCGACGACGCGTTCGGGCGCACCGTCCCTAGCCCTCGTGAATCCTTTCACGTTCCAATGTGGGGGGCGAGGTTCGATGTCGCCGCGCACGGAAGGAGCACGACATGGCAGATCTCACGTTCCGGATCGATGCCCACATGGCCAGCAAGGCCAAGACGGTCGTCAAGGCCCGCGGTTTCGAGATGATCGTCGATGAACCCGTCTCGCTCGGAGGCACCGACAGCGCTCCCAACCCCGTGGAGTACGTGTTGGCCGCGTTCGCGGGATGCCTCAACGTCATGGGCAACCTCATCGCCAAGGAGCAGGGTTTCGAGCTCCGCGGCTTGGACATCCGCATGCACGGAGAACTGAACCCCGCCCGGCTGTTCGGGACCAGCGACGCGGAGCGCGCCGGGTACAAGAGCATCACCGTCGAGATGATCCCCGACTGCGACGCGGACGCCGCGACCCTCGAGGCGTGGTTGCACGCGGTCGAGGCGAGGTGTCCCGTCAGTGACAACCTCCAGAACGGCACGCCGGTGAGCGTCGTGCTGGGCTGATCGGATGCGCAGCCGAACGCTCGCGCCGAACCACCGCAAGCGGCGAGCCGACATCGCGCGCCCGGCACAGGCCGGGCGCGTCCTTGCACAACGGTGCGCCGGGCCCTACCCTTGCCCATGACCGAGCATCGGATCGTTCCATGCCAGTGGTTCGACGACCAGGCCGACGCGACCACGTTCGCGCGGGCAATGCGAGCGTCATGATGCCCGCCGCGGTGGTTCCTGGCGGTGCGCAGGCGCCCGACCGGGTCCCGCTCCGCTTCTTCGTCGTGACCTTCGCGTGGTCGTGGGTCGTGTGGGCCCCGCTCGTCCTGGCCGGCCTCGGCGTCGTGGCCCTCGCCGACGACCTGCGCGCGGCCCTGACGTTCCCGGCACTGGTGCTGGGCGCCTTCGGGCCCGCCGTCGGCGCCTGCGTCGCCGTGTGGACGCTCGAGGGGCGGTCGGCCGTGGCCGCGTTCCTGCGACGCTTCCTGTCGTTGCGGTTCGGTTGGAAGGCGTGGTCGGCGATGTTCGTAGTGCTCGGGGCGGTCAACGTCGCGGCGTGGTACCTCCCCGGCCTCTTCGGCTACGACCGGCCCGCGATGCTCTTGCCGACCGCGCTCGTGTTCCCGGTGTGGTGGCTCCTGATGGTGTTCCTCGGAGGCGGTCAGGAGGAGGTGGGGTGGCGCGGGTACATCATGGAGCCGCTCGAGGCGCGGTTCGGCCTCTGGGGCGGCAACGTCGTCCTGGCGCTCGTGTGGACGGCGTGGCACGGCCCTTTGTGGTTCATCCCGGGCAGCACGCAGGCGTCGATGCCCATCGTCGCGTTCGCGATCGGCACCATCGGCCTGTCGTTCTTCTTCTCGTGGCTCATGAAGGCTGCCGGGGGGCTGCCGATGGCGGGCCTGATGGTGCACGGCACGTATAACGCCATCATCCCACTGTTCCCGACGATCGCGACCGACACCGACGCCTCGCAGGTGCGCTGGTGGCTGCACCAGCTGCTGCTCCTGGTGGTGGGGGGGCTGTTCATGCTGCGCGTGCAGCGGCGGACGGACCGTGCCCACCGAGACGTTCGCTGAGGCCGTCGGGGGCGCCGACGACCGGCGTGACGCGGCGAGGCTGTCGTTGCGGTGATCGGACGCTCGCGCTCGCGTGCACAGTCGGATGACCGTCTACATGAGCGAGGAGCGACCCGAACGGGCCGCTCCTCGTTGCTCCTCGCCGCGGTGGTCACGACGCTCGGCGCCGCACCCTCGCGCCGAAGCTCAGGGCAGCGACATCGGGTCGACGAGGTACACGTGCTGCGTGTACACCAAGCCCATGGGGCCCATGTCCATCGGTTCGCCTTCGGGCTGGTCGAACCACGGGAAGTGCCCCTGGTCCGCCGGGAAGATCAGCTCGAACGCGTTGATCTCGCCCTCGGGCGACACCGCCAACACCAGTCCTGGCCCCATCATCCCGTAGTGGTAGCCCATGTGCGGGACGTACTCGGAGAGCTGTTGGTACCCCTCGAGCGCGGGGTTGACTGCGGTGAGCGCCTCGAGCGTGAGCGGCACGAACGTCGGCTCCGCGTCGGGCGCGACCGAGGTCGGCTCGGTGATCCAGATGTGCTGCGTGTAGGTCATGCCCATGGGGCCCATGTCCATCGGTTCGCCTTCGGGCTGGTCGAACCACGGTTGCCAGCCGATCGCCTCGGGGTAGATCACCTCGAACGCCACGACCTGGTCGTGTGCGACGGACAGGGTCAGGTGCGGTCCGGGTACGCCCCAGTGGATGCCCATCGCCGGGATCCACTCTTCGTGGAGCGGGCCGTAATGCTCGAGCCCGGGGTTGAGCGCGATGAACTCGTGGATCGTTCGAGCCACCTGCCGCTGGTCTTGCGCGTGTGCCGCGCCGGCCAGAACGAGTGCTGCCGCCATGATGAAGATTCCTCGCCGCATGCTTACCTCCTTCTCGGTGTGCGGTGTGGCGCGACGCATCGTGTCGCGTGTGGCCGCACGGGCGACGCCGTGGTTGGCGCCTGCCTTCCGTGGTGGGTGAGCCTAGCGGCGCGGCGTTCCACTCGCGTTCCACGTCGCAGTGGGCGGCGGCGCACCGCGCGGGCTGCTGCGATACGCGCGCTCGGCGGAGCACCCCGTACCCTCGAGGTGACCGCTACCCACGCCGACGCCGCGACCGAGCACGGGAGGCGAACACATGGCACGCATGGTGAAGGTCATCGAAGTCCTGGCGCAGTCCGAGACGAGTTGGGAAGACGCCGCCCAGGTGGCGCTCCGAGAGGCCTCGAAGAGCCTCCGGGGCATCCAGAGCATCTACGTCAAGGAGATGCAGGCGATCGTCGAGAACGACCGCATCGTGCAGTACCGCATCAACGCGAAGATCTCGTTCGTCCTCGACGGCGACGCCTGATCGAGCCGACGACGGGCGCGGCACGGAGTCGTGCCGCGCCTGGGGCGTCGAGCACCCAACACTTAAGTCGTGACTTGACTTTTGCGTAGATCACCTGGATACTCCGGTGATGCACACCCACGGCCACGCCACGCCCAGCGACCAGGTGTTCCACGCGCTCGGCGACGCCACGCGACGCGCGATCGTGGCCCAGCTCGGCGAAGGTCCGGCATCGGTGAGCGAGCTCGCTCGACCGCTGCCGGTCAGCCTCGCGGCGGTCGTGCAGCACGTGCAGGTCCTCGAAGCCAGCGGGCTGGTCGCCACGCGCAAACAGGGGCGCGTGCGCACCTGCCATCTGAACCCCACGGCGCTGCTCGAGGCCGAGCGCTGGCTCGCGCAGCGGCGCGCCCTGTGGGACGGACGGCTCGACCGCCTGGAGGCGCTCGTGCACGCCCGATCGACCGGCGACGCTCGCGCGACCGACGAACGCTCCACCACGACGACCGACGCGCCGCCAGCGGCGCCATCCGAGGGGGAGAGCGCATGAACCGACCGACACCCACCGACCGAGCCAGCCGCATCCTGGAGCTCACTCGAACGTTCGACGCGCCGCGCGAGGAGGTGTTCCGCCACCTCGTCGAGCCGGCCTTGATCGCGCAGTGGTGGGGACCCGACGGCTTCACGACGCCGGCCGACCAGGTCGAAGTCGAGGCGAAGGAAGGCGGCGCGCATCGCAAGACCATGGTGCTCGAGAGCGCGGAGATCGCCGCAGGCATGGGCGTGCCGGTCGGGACACCGTTCCCGGACGCCGCGACCGTGCTCGAGATCGTGCCCCCAGAGCTGCTCGTGCTGACCTCCGAACCGCAACCGGCGATCGGCCTGGTCGAGCGGACCGTCACGCGCATCGAGCTCCATGCGGAGGGACCCGATCGGACCCGCCTCGTCCTGGTCGACGGACCCTACGACGAGATGATGGCGCCCCACGCCGAGACCGGCTGGACGCAGCAACTCGGCAAGCTCGAGCGGCTGCTGGCGCACTGAGGTCGGCGGGCGACGGCCGGGGGACCGTCCCGGCGCGAGGTCAGGATGCGAGCGCAGTTCTACACGGCTTCGAGTCTGGATGGGTTCATCGCCACGGAGGACGACTCTCTGGACTGGTTGCTCCCGCTCGGCGACGTACGAGTGGATGGTGGGCAACGGTGAGCGCGCTGCCTCGCGACGGCGATTTGGGTTTCCGCTACACCGTGCGCAAGAACGGTGACGTCGTGATCGTGCATGATGGCCGTGTCGCCACGACGCTGCGCGGACGCCAGGCGCAAGCGTTCCTCGTGAGCGTCGAGACCGGTGACGCCGACGCCGCCCAGCAGCGCATGGCTCGCCTGACGGGCAAGGACAAGCGTGGCAACGAGCGGCTTGCGCGCCATCATCCGCGGAACACGCGTTGACGGCAAGGGGGGTGCGGGCATGCGGCGGTTGATCGTGATCGAGTTCATGTCGCTCGATGGCGTGGTGCAGTCACCTGGCGCGCAGGACGAGGACCCGAGCGGGGGCTTCGCGCACGGTGGTTGGATCTGGCCGTATGCCGATCCGGTGCTCGGCGACGTGATCCGGCAGGAGATGGGCATGTCGTTCGACCTGTTGCTGGGGCGGGTCACCTTCGACATCTGGGCTGCTCATTGGCCACAGCGCTACGACGTCTGGCCGGGCGTCAACACCGCGACGAAGTACGTCGCCTCGACGACCCTGACGTCGCACGCGTGGCAGCCGAGCGTGTTCATCGGCGACGACGTCGTGGAGCGGGTCGCCGCCATCAAGCGTGAGCCGGGGCCCGACCTGCACGTGTACGGCAGCTCGGTGCTCGTGCAGACGCTGCTGAGGCACGACCTGGTCGACGCGTTGTGGTTGAAGATCCACCCGATCACGCTCGGCGGTGGGAAGCGTCTGTTCGCGGGCGGCGCGATCCCAGCGGCGTTCGAGGTGTCGGAGAGCACCGTCACACCGAAGGGCGTCATCGTCGTGCGCTTCGAACGAGCCGGCGAGATCGGGACCGGACGTTGACCGACGCCGCACCAGGGCCGAGGCCGTACGCCCACACGTTGATCGTCGGCGGCACGGGCATGCTCGCGGCTGCGTCGGCGGCGCGGACGCCTGGCTGAGCGACCCCTCCCAGCGACGGTCGGTCGAGGAACGCTCGGCGGGCCCGGTCGGCGCCTCTTGCACCCGTGGTACGAGTGACGCATGCGAAAGCTCATCGTGCAGCAGTGGGTCACCGTCGACAACGTCGCCGCCGAGGTCGATGGCGGGCTGCGCTTCGTCGACGTGCAGCCCTTCGCCGTGTCGGGCGACGACGATTTCAAGGCGAGCGCGTTGGCGTTCATCGACACCGTCGACACGATGCTCCTCGGTGCCAACACCTACGCCATGGCGAGGAACTACTGGCCGACCGCCGAAGACCAGGGGGTGTACGGGGAGAAGCTCAATCGGATGACGAAGGTCGTCGCCTCGACGACGCTTCGCCACGCACCCTGGGGCGCCTTCCCCGGGGCGACCATCACGCCCGACCCGGTGGCCAGCGTTCGAGGCCTCAAGCGAGGTCGCGGCAAGGACATCTGGCTGTGGGGCAGTTTGACGCTCATGCGGTCGATGTTCGACGCCGATCTCGTCGACGAGGTCCAGTTGCGTGTCTGCCCGACCACGAGAGGCAGCGGAAGCTACGTGTTCCACGACCGACGCGACATGCGCCTCATCGAAGCCACGCCGTTCGTGAACGGCGTCGTCCTGCTGCGGTACGCGATCGAGCGATGACGCCCGGAGGTTCAGACGTCGGGGTCGTCCATGATGACCCGTACCTCCTGCGCACAGCGGCAGGCGGCGGCGATCTTGGCGGCCCACGCGAGGGCGTCTTGGTGCGACGGCACGTCGATGACCGAGAAGCCGCCGATGACCGCCTTGGTCTCCGGGAACGGTCCGTCGCTGACGGTGCCGTCCGTGTCGACGATGGTGGCGCGCTGCGTGACGAGCCCTCCGCCGAAGACCCAGACGCCGGCCGCCTTGGCCTCGTCGACGACCGCATGCGACGCCCTGGCCACGTCCGGAAGGTCCTCCTTCGGGAAGACCATCGAGCCGTCGTCGAACGAGATCACGTATCGTGGCATCCTGCACCCCCTCGTCGCCCCACGTGCTCCCCGATGTGCGTCGGCGCCCTGCCGACGGTGACCGCCGACGGTGCGAAGCAGCGGTGCACGCGCGTGCCCGTGGGCCGTGTTCACGGTAGCGCACGCGAGCCGTTGGCGTCTCCGCGCCGACGATGGCTGGCGAGCCGGAAGCGCGCGCGCAGACCGACGGAGGTACCGTTGGCCACGCGGATCGACTCGCTTCGGTACGGCGCATGGGGATGAGCGGTCCCGGGATCGACGTTCGGATGGCGGCCCCGGCCGATGCCGACGCGCTCGAGCGCGCCGGTGCGACCGTGTTCGACAACGAGGTGCGGCGCGCGTGGCTGACGGCCTTCTTCGCGAGCCCGTCGAACCTGCTGGCCATCGCGCTCGCGGACGGTGAGGTCGTCGGCATGGCGTCCGGCATCGCCTACGGACACCCCGACAAGCCGTTGCAGCTGTTCGTCAACGAGGTCGGTGTGTCCGAGCGCTTCCAACGACGCGGCGTCGGGGCGCGGCTCGTGCGCACGCTCCTCGAACGCGGGCGCGAGCTCGGCTGCGTCGAGGCGTGGGTGGCGTCGGAGCTGGACAACCCGGCGGCGCGTGCCCTGTACGCGTCGGTCGGCGGTGTCGAGGATGCCGAGCGTGCCGTGGTCTACGTGTTCCCTCTCGCGGGCGCGACGGGTTCGGCCGACGCTTGACGGGTACGCCACCACGCCCTATATTCAATCGTACGGTTGAGAGTTGATCCGACCGCCCGTCGCTCGACGAGCGCCACCGCGAGGCTCGTCCGACGCCGAGACGCACCCCGAAGGGAGCCAGGATGCCCAGCCTCACGCTGAGCAAGGTCACGCCGTTCCTCATGTTCACGGGCCGCGCCGAGGAGGCGCTGAACCTCTACCGGGACCTGTTCGACGACGCCGAGTTCGACGTCGTCCAGCGCTACGGCCCCGAGGGCCCTGGCGCGGAGGGCACGATCATGCACGCTCGCGTGCGCATCGGCGACGAGGTGCTCATCGCGTTCGACAGCCCGCCCGTGCACGAGTTCGACTTCACGCCGTCGCTGTCGCTGTTCGTCTCGTGCGACTCGGAGGAGGAACTCGACCGCCTGTTCACGGGCCTGAGCGAGGGCGGCTCCGTGATGATGCCACCGTCGTCGGAGTACGGCTTCGCCGCGAAGTACACCTGGCTGAGCGACCGCTTCGGCGTGTCGTGGCAGTTGTCGCTGGCGCTCGATGTCGGCGCCACGTGACGGGGCCGAGACCGGTGAGCACGGACGCTGTCCGCGCGCTTGCCGACGAGCCCTGAGATCGATCGCGCTCGAGGCCGTGAAGCGGTAGGTGGTCGGCGCACGGTTGGCCCACATGGTGGGGACTCGAAGGACCCGAGTACCTCGCCTGGCTCGAGGCGCAAGCAGAGGCCACGTTGCTGATGGGCGCCAACACATACCGGCGGATGGCGGGCTTCGCCGCCGGCGCCGCGCCAACGCGAACCGACGAGGTCAACGGCGACGAGGAGGGTTCCTTGGACGACCTCACGCGAGCAGCCAAGATGGTGTTCTCGGCCTCGCTCGAGGAACCCCTCGCGTGGGCGAACAGCACGTTGGTACGAGGCGATGCGGTCGAGTCGGTTCGGGCGATGAAGGAGGACGGACTGGGTCCGATGCGCACCATCGGCAGCGTCAGCCTGTGCCGGTCGCTACTGCGAGCGGGTCTCGTCGATCGCTTCCGGGTCGCGATGTTCCCGTTGATCACGGGCGCAACGGGAGTCGAGCGCATCTACGATGGCTACCCGGACGTCGCTCTCGACATGATCGACCAGCGCCTGTTCGACGGCCGCATCCAGATGGTCGAGTACCGGCCCCGTGTCCTCGAGCGACCCCCGCTCGATCCGGCGGCGTGACGCGGCGGAGGGCACCGCTGCGTGGCCCATGCACCGACCGCGTGGTCGACCCCGGCCCGAGGTTTCCAGTTCCAGCCGTCCACCGACACTGAGCGGTACACGAAGACTGTGCCCACGGGTGACGCCTCTGCGATGCGATGTACCCATGCTCGGTGTGACGTGGGCCGCCGTGCTTCCTCGTCGCCGAGGTCGACGGTGTGGCGGTGGGGTGCCCGCCGCTGAACCCGCAGGTGCGAACGTCGACCGCCGACGCCTGGTCCCGCGCGGCGGGCATTGCGCATCGGTCGCGGTCGTCGCTATGGTCCACGGCATGGGACGCCTCACCTTCGGTATCAACGTGACGTTGGACGGCTGCGTCGATCACACCGTTGGGATCGTGGACGACGAGTTGCACGACTTCTGGACGCGGCTCATGGACCACAGCGGGGCGATGCTCTTCGGGCGCCACACCTACGAGCTGATGGAGGGAGCGTGGCCCGCGGTGGCGCGCGACGAGACGGCGCCGCGAGCGATGCGCGAGTGGGCACGGAAGCTCGAGGCGAAGGCGAAGTACGTGGTGTCGAGCTCGCGGAGCGACTTCCCGTGGCAGAACACGATCCGGGTCGAGGGTGACCTCCGCGAGGCGATCGTTGCGCTGAAGGCGGCGACCGAGCGGGGCGTCCTCGTGGGGGCGCCGAAGCTCGCGGCCGCGCTCGAGGCGTTCGGACTCATCGACGAGTACCGCCTCGTCGTGCATCCCGTCATCGCCGGCCGCGGGCCGACGTTGTTCCACGGACTGCCGAGCGCTCGACGCCTCGAGCTGCTCTCGACGCAGCGCTTCGCGTCGGGCGTCCAGGCGCTGCACTTCCGTTGTGCGACGGCGTGAGCGTTGCAGGGCTCGAGCGCGTCGCTGGACGGGTCTCCACCCAGCGAGCGCGCTAGGTTCGGCGGTCCGTGTGCTATCGCTGCGCGAAGGAGGCGCACCATGCCCACGCTCCACATCGACGTGTCCGACGACGTCGCCGCCGCGTTGAGCGAGCCGTGGCCGGCCATTGACGACCCAACGCCGGATGCGCGGCCGGCGACCTAGGCAGATGCTCGACCCGATCGACGTCCGACCACGGGAGCAGCCATGACGATCAGGCTCGGCTTCGGCTTCTACCACCACATGCTCACGCCCGAGCACTACGCGTTCGCACGTCAGTGTGGCGCGACGCATGCGGTCGTGCACCTCGTGGACTACTTCGGCGCCGCGCGCGAGGCCCAGGCTGCCGACAACCAGCCGGTCGGCGGCGACCGCGGCTGGGGCGTGGCGGGTGGCATGCGGGGATGGCGTTTGCTATGGGCTACATGCGAGCGCTGCTGCAGCGCCTCGAGCGGGGCTGAGGCGACGCGGGTGCGCGTCGTGAGGCGCGGCTGCCGAGCCGCCGGGCAACGGGGCGCTGGCGTACGGCGGCGGTGAGGGGGTGGGCTTCGCGACGGTCGTGCGGTATGAATCACCCCGTGCCGACCGCCGTGACCCTGGACCACCTGCGCCGCTACGCGATCGCGCGCAGCCTGTTCCGGCCGACGAGCGTGCTGCGCGCCGTGAACCGGTTGGGCTACCTGCAGTACGACCCGATCCGCGCGCCGGCGCGCGCGCAGGACCTGATCCTGCGCCACCGCGTCGAAAACTACGTGGCGGGCGACCTGGACGCGCGCTACGCACGCATGCCCGTCGAGGAGGATCTCTTCGTCAACTACGGCCTGCTGCCGAGGGCCACGCAGCGGCTGATGCACCCGCGGACGCCGCGCACGGCGTGGTCGCGCGCACGCCGGACGCAGGCCGAGGCGGTCCTGGCGTTCGTGCAGAGCAACGGCGTGGTGCACCCACGCGAGGTCGACGCCGCATTCGAGCACGGCACGACGAAGAACTGGTTCGGCGGCAACAGCCGGGCCAGCACGCAACTCCTGGACGGCATGCACTACCGCGGCATGCTGCGCGTGGCGCGGCGCGAAGGCGGCGTGAGGCTGTACGCGCCGCAGCTCGCCCACGAGCGCGACGCTCCCGACGACCCGGACGCCCACATCGACGCGTTGATCGACGTGCTGGTGGCGACGTACGCGCCGCTGCCTTCGGCCACCCTGAGCCGGATCGTCATGTGGATGGGCTCGGCGGCCGTCCCGCAGTGGCGCGAGCGGCGCCGCGCGGCGCTCGCTCGCGCCAAGGCACGGCTGGCCCAGGCGACGGTGGACGGCTGCGTCTGGCACTGGCCTGCCGATGAGCGTCCCACCGGCCGCCGCCCCGCGCATGACCGGGCGTGGGACGAGGAGGTGCGCCTGCTGGCGCCGTTCGACCCCGTCGTCTGGGACCGCGACCGCTTCGAGCGCTTCTGGGGGTGGAGCTACCGCTTCGAGGCGTACACCCCGGCGAACAAGCGCCTGCGCGGCTACTACGCGCTGCCCATGCTGTGGCGCGGCCAGGTGATCGGCTGGTCCAACGCCGCCGTGCGCGACGGGCGTCTGGAGCTGGAGCCGGGTTTCGTGAGCGGGAGCGCTCCGCGCGACGCCGCGTTCGCGCCGGCGTTGGAGGCGGAGCGGGCGCGGCTGGAGCGGTTCCTGGGGCTGGAGCGGTGATGGCGGGGCCGTAAGGACGAAGTGCAGTTGCGCGGAGGCGTCGTGTGTCGGCGCGGTTTACGCCACCGCCAGCCGTTCCACCAGGGTGCACCGTCCGTTGACACGCCTCGGCAGCGGCCGTAGCCTTCGAATGAGGGCTATGGCAACCGCGTGTTGATGCTGCCGACGGATGAGCGGCCCGCCCACGACGATGCGTCTCAGTGGTCGCGTCGCGTCGAGCGCCCCTGGGAGACAGCATGGATCTCGAGCACGTGTCGAACCGGCGCATCGTGACGACGATGCACCTTCTCCTGGCGTGCTGCGTCGTGGCGTGCTCCCTCGCAGCGATCGGCGCGCAGCGGGCGTCGGCGCAGCAGGCTGCGGGCGCCGATGCGTCGCAGGGCCTGGACGCCGTGGCGGCCGGCCTCGAGCCGGTGCGGGTGAGCCAGGTCGGCTACCTCCCGGCATGGTCCAAGGTGGCGATCGTCGTGATCGACGACGCGTCGCGTCCGTTCGAGACGTTCTTGGTGCGCGACGTCCGCACCGGCGAGGTGGTCTTCGCCGGAACGCTCGCTGCGCCGATGGCCGATGCAAGCTCTGGCGACGTGGTGCAGCAGGCCGACTTCAGCGCCCTGCGCGCGCCCGGCCGCTACCGTGTCGACGTCCCGGGACTCGGGAGATCGCTCTGGTTCGACGTCGGCGAGCGCGTGTTCCACGCAGCGCTGTTCGCGACCGGTCGGTCGTACACGCTGCAGCGGTCGGCCACGAGCATCCGCGACCCGGTCACCGGCCTCGCGCTCAATGCGGGGCACCTGCAGGACCGCGAGGCGCGGCTGTTCTTCAATGATGCGTTCCACGACGAGGGCGACGTGCTCGACGTGCTCGGCGGCTGGTACGACGCCGGCGACTTCGGGATGTACATCCCGCCCTCCAACGTGACCGTGGCGCAGCTCCTCCTGGCGTACGAGTGGTACCCGGACGCGTTCTACGCGGGCCAGTTCGCGTTCCCCGTGGGGGTGGAACGGGTCATGGACGGCGCACCGGACCTGCTCGAGGAGGTCCGCTTCAACCTGGCGTGGATGCTCGCGATGCAGCGTCCCGACGGGGCGGTGTACCACAAGAAGTCCGGCCTGCGCTGGCCGTCGGACTCGACGCTGCCGGTGCGCGACACCCAGCAGCGCTACGTGTTCGGGCTCTCGACCTTCGGCACCGCCGGCTTCGCGGGCGCGACGGCGATGGCGGCACGCGTCTTCGCGGACGTCGACCCGGCCTTCGCCGCCGAGCTCCTCGACGCGGCCGAGCGAGCCTTCGCGTACCTCGAGGCGAACCCGGAGCCGGCGTTCCGGTTCGATCAGGGCCAGGACCAGGGCTCGGGACCGTACCGCAAAGACAGCGACGCTGAGGAGCGCCTGTGGGCCGCCGCCGAGCTGCTGCGCACCACGGGCGACGAGCGCTTCGAGGCCTACATCGCCGGGAACCAGGCGCTGGATGCCCTCCTCGACGCGCCGAGCCAGGCGATCGGCTGGCTCGACGCGTCGCTCCTCGGGCAGTGGGCCTACGTGCACGCGCCTGCGGCGGACCCGGAGCGCCAGGAGCGAGCCCGACGCGCGATCCTCGCGGGCGCCGAGGCGATCGCCGAGCGCGTCCGGGCCGACGGCTACAGCGTGGCGCTCCCGACCGACGAGTACTACTGGGCGTCGGCCAAGACCGCGGTCGCCAACGGGAACGTGCTGCTCATGGCGCACGCGCTCGAGCCGAACGTCGCGTTCGTCGACGCTGCGCTGGACCAGGTCGCCTACGTGTTCGGGCGCAACGCCACCTCGTACAGCTACGTGACCGGCCTCGGTCACCGCTCCCCTGCGAGTATCCACCACCGCATCGCGACCGCGACCGGCATCGTTCCCCCCGGGCTCGTGGTCGGTGGGCCGAACGCCCACGGTGGCGATCCCCTTCTGGACGCGCTGCTGGAGACCGATCCCCCGCCGCCCGCGAAGGCGTACCTCGACCTGCAGGGCTCCTGGGCCACGAACGAGTACGCCATCGACTACACGGCCCCCTTGCTGTTCGCGTTGGCCTCGTTCGCCTTCGGCGCCCACGAACCGGGCGACGCGCCCGACGCCGCGGTGCTCGTCGACCTCGCGCCGCTCGAGCCGGGCACGATCGACGCGTTCCCCGCGCCGGAGCGCCTCGGTACCTTCACCGACGGAGCCTCCCACGTCTCGTACGAGATCGACGACGGCGTGCTTGCGATGAGCTACGGCTTGCGCGAGGCCGGCTGGCTCGGCCTCGTGATGCTCGTCGACCGGCACGTCCACGACGTCGCGGGCCTGCGCGTCGAGGTGCGCGGCCAGGCCAGCGGCCACGAGGTCCGGTTCGAGATCAAGGACGCGCAGGGTGTGCACTTCGAGTGGCTGTTCGTCGACGACTCGGTGGAGTGGCGGACGCTCGAGGTCGACCTCGACGCGTTCGACGTGCGCGAGGACTGGCAGCCCGACGGCGTCCACCCGGAACCCGGCCACGTCTTCGACCGCGCGCGGATCGAGATGATCACGTTCTCGCCGCTGACGACCGGGCAGGGGCGGATCGAGTTCCGGGCCGTCGAGGCGTACTGAGACGGCGCCGTTCGCTGCGGCACATGCTCCCGGTCGACGAGGACGGCCTCCACCGCATGCACGGTGCCGAGATCGTCTCGTGCTGGTCGACCGACCGACCGACACCTCGGGCTCACCGGAACGCCGCTGGCGATCCCAGCAACGTGAGACGGCGCGCGCTGAGAGCGACGACGTTGGTACCGTGGTGGGGGCCGGGGGCACGGGAAGGAAGGCGCGATGGCGAACGGCGTGAAGCTCGGCGTGATCGGCATCGATCACGGCCACATCGTCGGGATGCTCGGGAACACGCTGGCCGAGGGGTGCCGCTGCACCCACTGGTGGACGGACGGCGAGCCGCTGACCGCGGACGCCTTCCGGCAGCGGTTCCCCACGCTGGAGCGCACGGGCGACCGCCGCCGCATCCTCGATGACCCCGCGGTGGCGATGGTGCTGATCTCGGCCGTCCCGGCCGATCGCGCCCGGCTGGCGATCGAGGCGATGGAGGCCGGCAAGGACGTGATGGTCGACAAGCCTGGCTGCACCACGCTGGAGGACCTGACCGCGCTCGAGGCCTGCGTGGCGCGCACGGGGCGGATCTGGACGGTGGACTTCTCGGAGCGCTTCGAGGTGCGCGCGGTCGCGAAGGCCGAGGAACTCGTGGCGGCCGGCGCCATCGGTCGGGTGCGTCAGACGCTGGGCACCGGCCCGCACCGGGTGGGTGGCCCGCGGCCCGAGTGGTACTGGCGGCGCGAGGCCTACGGCGGGATCCTCTGCGACATCGGCTCGCACCAGATCGACCAGTTCCTGCACTTCACCGGGTCGACGCGGGCCGAGGTGTCGTTCGCCCGGGTCGAGAACCGCAC
>SLSM01000261.1 GCA_007130445.1 Trueperaceae bacterium
GGGACCACGGTCATCGTGGCCACCCACTCGCGCGACCTGGTCGATCGCCTCAAGCGCCGCACCATGGTGCTGCGCGGCGGCGAACTGGTGCGCGACGACGACGACGGCGGCTACTCGCTGTGAGTGCCGGCGCTGCGGCCGGCACGTCGTCAGGCGCCGCGGCAGGCGCCCCTACAGCGAGCTGATCGAGTAGTCGAGCCGGTCGTCGGACAGGATCATCTCGAGGAACTGCGTGTGGCTGAGCGCATCGATCATGGCGAAGCCGTGCTCCTTGTCGACGTAGATGCCCTCCTTCATGACCGTGTGGCCGTACACACCGAAGCGGTGACCGGCCTGATGGAGCAGGTCGGGCTTCTCGTACCACCACGTCTTCGTGTCGGGGTCGTGATAGAAGAAATCGTCGAAGAACTGCATGCCGACCGTGGGTCCGGCATGGGCGAAGTGCACCCCGTGGTGCACGACCTCGCGCGGGAACGCCTCGATCCAGGTCGCCAGGTCATCCGGGAGCGACAGGCCGCCGCGTTCCTCGTCGAACTCGTAGTGCATCAAGCCGCCGCGCGTCCCGAGCTCGTAGCCGTGCTTGACGGCGGCCTCGTCGTGGTTGCCCAGGATCACCTGGACGTTGCCCTCGGACGCCTCGACGAAGTCCTTGAAGCGGTAGAGCTCGCGGATCTGCGCCTTGGCGGCGCGCCGCAGGTGGTCGCGGTCGGCAGGGTCGTAGTGCTCGGCGCCGACCGCGGCCGCGTACGCCCGGGCGTCCTTGTAGTGGACGAGGTCGCCCATGCAGACGACGCGGTAGCGCCCGGAGCAGACCGCCTCGGTCGGTGCGAACGTCGGTGTGCTCGCGGCCGTCGCCTTGAGCACTCTCCACAACTCCGGCCACATGCCGTGCACGTCGCCGATCGCGATGACCTTGATCACGCCTCGACCTCGACGCCGTCGCCGCTCTTGAGGAGCGCGCGCAGCGCGCCGTAGAGCGCGCGGGCTGCCTCGGCGTCCTTGCCGTAACCGCCGTAGCGCACCAGCAGACGCGCCGCCTGGAGCCCTTGCCCGGACTCCTTCAGACGCTCGACCAACCGGTCGATCATCGCCAGTCCATCGCGGGACAAGCCGCGCGCCTCGACGTCGGCGGCGTGGACGTCGGGGACAGGGGCCTCGTCGTCGCTCGTGCCGGCGGTCGCCGGAGCCGACGGAGCATCACCAGGCCCGGCGCCGGTCGCGGCGCCGACATGGGCGCTGGCCGGCTCGGGATCGTGCAGCGCGACGCCCGCCTCGGCATCGAATGCGACGCGTTGCGGCGCGGCGGACGTGGGCACCACGAGACCGAACGCCGCGGCGCACGCCGCGAGGGCGGCGTCGGCCGTGGCGGCGGCTCCGGCCATCAGGGCGTCCACGACGGCGCCCTTGCGGACACCCGCGATCTCGACGGTGCACCCTACCGCGCCGTCCGCGAAGGGCGTGAACGTCACGCTCCACCCAGCGACGCCACAGTGCTGGTCGAGTCGCTCCACGATCACCTCGCGCCGCAAGCGCGGCGCGAGGACGGCCTCGTCGGCCGCGGCGTCGACGGAGACGACGTCCCAGGTGACGCCGAGGGTGGGGAAAGGCGCGGCGAGGCGCGTCCAGAGCGCATCGGACACGCGCGCAAGATACCACGGCGCAAGGCCACGCCATGGCGGTAAGGTGGATTCATGACCTCGCATGCCCGCTCGGTGACCCGGTCCTCGGCCGCCCTCGCGCTGGTGCTCTGGCTCGCCCTGGCGTCGCTCGGAGCAGCGCTCGCGCAGTCGCCGAGCGCCCCACGCATCGGCGTGGCGCCCACCTCGGCCATGGTCGGCGAGAGCGTCCGAGTGGAGGCCGACCGCCTCACGCCCGGCGCCCGCTACGTGCTCGAGGCGGCGGCGCCGTCGGGTGAGGTCGAGCGGCACGAAGCCGACGCCGGGAGCGACGGCGTCCTCGTGTTCGATGTCACGCTGCGCGAGCCGGGCATGACGGAGTTGCGTCTGCAGGGACCCGACGTCGAGGCGACGCTGCGCGCGCGCGGCGAGGCGGCGCCGGCGGTCGACCCCGCGCCTCCTCCCAGCGACGCCCCTGCCGAGCCGGACCCGGCGCCCGAGCCCCCGGCCCAGCCCGATCGCGCTCCCGAGCCCGAGCCCACACCCGAGCCCGAGGCCACACCCGCTCCCGACCCCACACCTGAGCCCGAGGTGCCGACCGAGGTACCCGCGGGCGAAGCCACGCTCGCACTCGAGGACGGCACGGCTGTCTTCACCGAGGCCGACGGCACCGTGCGCTGGCGCTTCTCGCGGCCGAGCGACAGCGGCGGAACGCGAGCCGCCATCGTCCATCTCGGTCGTGCGTGGGTCGCTCACGGTCACACCGTGCTCGAACTCGACCTCGAGGACGGCTACGTGCGTAGCCGCACCGCCGTGTCCGGGCCCATCGAGACGCTCGAACCGCTCGGCACCGGCGTGCGCGCGGTGACCACGATCGACGTGGGTGGCGACACCGTCTTGCTCGAGCACCGCGTCGAGAACGGGCACGCGAGCCCTCTGCCGGTCTTCGACCCCCGCAGCCCGCTGCTGGGCTGGTGGCGGGCCGAGGCCGAGGTCGCCGACCCCACGGGGGCGGCACGGCGCGATCCCACCAACCCACACCTCCACGTGCAGATCGCCAGCGCGACCGAGGACGAGGCAGAGCGCGCCGCGGCGCTCGAGGCGGCGCTCGTGGCGGGCGGGCCGTTCTTCGAGCGCGCCTTCGTCGCGCGCGCGGCGCTCGCGCTCGGCTTCCCCGACCTCGCCGACGAGGCGCTCCAGGGGGCGCTGGCGGACTTCGAGTCACGTGGCTACGACCCGGCGCTCCTCACCGACGCCGACGTGCACGACCGCTACGGCTTCGCGCTCAGGCCGCTCCTGCGCGCCTTGCAGGCGGGCGACCGCGTGGCCTCGGACCACTACGCCGCCTGGTTGCCGCGAACGGCCGGTGCCGGCATGCCCGGCGCCGCCGACGCCATGCGCGAGTACGCCGACCTCCTCCGGCAGAGTGGCGACGCCGAGGGTGCGGCGGTCGCCCGCGAGCGAGCGGCCGCGCTCGGTGCCACCAGCGCTCGGCAGGTGCTCAGTAACGCCGCGGTCAACCTCGGGCGTGGCGGCTGGTACGCCGCCTCGGCGCTCGTCGCCGCCGCCGTGATGCTGCACCTGACGCTGCTGGCCAAGTACTGGAGGGTGCAGTCGCTGCTGATCCGCCGTGCCCGCGAGAGCGGTCGGCGCGCCAGCGGCGCCTGGCGCCTGAGGGTGATGCGCCACTACGGCACCACCGAGAAGCTCGCACTCGTACTGCTGCTCGCGGCAGCGCACGCCGCCGCAGCCTTGGCGGTGTGGACCGAACGCGGCGACGACGCCGTGCGGGCCGCCGCGACCGGCCACGTCGACGCGGCGTACGTCGCCCCACTGCTCCAACCGCTCGACACCGCCGACGTGGGCCAAGCGCGCGTCGTCGCGGCGTATCGCGCCGGGCGCATGGGCGACGACGCCGACGCGCTGCGGCTGCTCGAGCGCGCCGTGCTCGACGGCGTCCCCGAGGCCGACCTCGGCCTGGCCGCGCTGCGGGCCGGCGAGCCGCTGCCTGCCCCCTCCCCCACCACGCTGCGCGCCGCGGTGACCGGTACGTGGCAGCGTGCGCTGGGCGACGCCTACCGCGACCCGTTCGGGTACCTGGGCGCGGCGCGTGCGCCCGCCCGACTCGGCGGCTGGGTGGCACCGGCGCTGCTCGCGACGTTCCTCGCGGTCATGGCCGTGCACGTGCTGGCGCTGCTGGTCCCGCGCCCGCGCCTCGCACGGAACGCGCCTCGGACACCGCTCTACCACCTGCTCGCGTTGCTCGTGCCCGGTGCCGGCGCGGCGGATGAGCTGTGGGGCATCTTGCTGCTGGTGCCCTGGGCGGTGTTCGGGATCGACGCCCTGGTGCAGTTCGGTTGGGCCACGAGCCCGCTCGGCATCCCGCTGGTCACGGGGTCGTGGATCTTGGCCGCCCTGTACGCCGTCAACCTCGTGGCGTGGGGCATCGAGTTCGCTTCGTACCGGCGGCGCATGCGCGATCTCCGGCACGAGGATCCCGATCTGGCGGCGGAGTACGGCATGAAGCCCCTGCGCAACCCGGCCTGAGCGCGCGTGCAGGCGCGCGGCTACGCGTTGGTCGCCATCGCGGCGGTGCTGTGGGCGCTGATCGGCCTGTTCTCGCGCGCCGTCCTGGACGAGGGGGTCGCGCCGCTCGAGATCGCGTTCTGGCGCGCGACGCTGGCGGGCGGCGCCTTCGCGCTGCACGCGGCGCTCGTCGGTCGCCTCCGAGTGCGCGGGGCACGCGATCTGGCCAGCCTGGCGGCCTTCGCGCTGATCGGTGTCACGCTCTTCTACGCCGCCCTCGTGCTCGCGATCGAGACGGGCGGCATCTCCCTCGCCTTCGTGTTGCTCTACACCGCGCCCGCCTTCGTGACGCTGCTCGCGTGGCCGCTGCTGGGCGAACGCCTCACCCGGACGAAGCTGGCGCTCGTGGCCCTCGCCATGCTCGGCGTGGTGCTCGTGGCACTCTCCGGCGGGTCCGCGAACGGCGTTCGCGTCTCGCCCGCCTCGCTCGGCTGGGGCCTCGCGGCGGGCGCCTCGTACGCCGCGTACTACCTGTTCGGGAAGTGGGTGCTCGCGCGCTACGCGCCGGTCACGATCTTCGCCCTGGTGCTCCCGATCGGCGCGCTCGGACTCCTGCCTTTCGTCACGTTCGTGCCGAAGAGCCCGCTGGCGTGGCTGCTGCTCGTCACCCTGTCGCTGGTGTCGACGTACCTGGCGTACCTGGTGTACTACACGGGGCTGCGCGCGGTGGAGGCGTCGCGAGCGGTGCTCGTCGCGACGATCGAGCCGGTGGTGGCCGCCGCGCTCGCGGCGGCCGTGTTCGGCGAGCGGCTCGGGGCGCTCGGCGTGGGCGGCGCGGGGCTGATCCTCGTCGCCGCCGCGCTGGCCTCGGTCCGGCGGGCGCCGCGCCGCGGTCCC
>SLSM01000331.1 GCA_007130445.1 Trueperaceae bacterium
CCGCGCAGGAGCCGGTCGACGCAGCGCTCGAGGTGCCGCTCGGTGGCGGGGTCGAGGCGCGACGAGGGCTCGTCGAGGATCACCAGGCCGGGGTCCTTGAGGAAGACGCGGGCGAAGGCGAGCAACTGCGCCTCGCCGGCGGAGAGGTTGCCGCCAGCGGCCTTCACGAAGGTGTCGAGGCCGTCGGGGAGGTGCGCGAGCCAGTCGCCCAAACCGACCTCGTCGAGCACCGCCAGCACGCGCTCGTCGGGCACCTCGCGGTCGAAGAAGGTCAGGTTCTCGCGCACGCTGGCCTGGAACAGCTGCACGTCTTGCGTGACCATCCCGACGCGGGCGCGGAGCGCCGCGAGATCGACGTCGGTGGTCGCCACGCCGCCGAGTCGCACGGCGCCCTCGATCGGGTCGTAGAAGCGGAAGAGGAGGCGCGTCAGCGTCGTCTTGCCGCTCCCGGTGCGGCCGAGCAGGCCCAGGACCCGTCCCGGGGCGAGGCGGAGGTCGATGCCGTCCAGGATCGGCGGGGTGTCCGGCGCGGCGTCGGTGTACGCGAAGCGCACGCCCTCGAAGCGCACCTCGAGCGCGCCGCTCGGGAGCGCGCGGGCGGCGCCCGTGGCGAGCGCGCTCTCGGTGCGGAAGAGCTCGTCGACGCGCCCGATGCTGGCCCCGGCCCGCTGCAGCTGCTGCATCTGCTGGGTGATCTGCTCGATCGGCGCCTGCAGCATGATCATGTACTGGAACACCATGTAGCCCGTGCCGAGCGTGATGGCGCCGATGGTGACGAGATGGATCGACGCGCCGAGCGTGACGAGGCTGCCGAGCACGAACAGTCCGTAGCTCGAGAGCCACACCACGGAGCGCAGCATCCAGGCGCGGCGCGTGTCGAAGAAGAACGTGCGCACGGGCGTGAGGAAGCGGTGCAGCGCGTGTGGGCCGCCGCCGTTCGCGCGGACGTCCTCGATACCGGCGAGCCGCTCCTCGATGAAGCCGAACACCTTGGCGTTGGCCTCGCGCTCGAGCGTCGTGGCGGGGACGGCGACCTCGCGCGTGCGCGCCAGCACGGCCAGTTCGAGCAGCGTGAACACCGTCAGCGCCGCCCCGATCCACACGTTCTCGAACCACAACACCGTGAGGATGCCGACGAGCAGGAGCATCCCGCCCAGCACCCGGACGGAGAACTGCGCGAAGAAGTCCGACAGCGCCGTGACGTCGCCATCGATCCGCTCGATCATCTCGCCGGCGGTGCGGGTCTTGTGGAAGCCGAGGTCGAGCCCCAGGCAGTGCCGCGCGAGGTCACCGCGCAACGCGTTCGTGGCGGTCCAACCCACCGCAGCGCCGGCGTAGGTCGCCCCGGCGCCGAGCAGCTGCGTGAGGAGCGCGACGCCGAGGAACAGCAGCGCCAGGCCTGCCAGGCCCCCAGGCGCCCACCACACCGGGTCGGCGACCATCGTGGCGTCGATGCCGGCACCGCTGGCCACGCTGGCGCTGGCGGCGTCGATGAAGCGTCGCAGGATCTGCGGCACCAGCAACTGCAGGCCGATGCTTCCGAGCAGGAGCAGGGCCAGCGCGAGCGCGGCGCGCCACTGCGGGCGCAGGTAGCGACCGAGCATGCGCCCGTAGCGTTGGAAGGTGGGCGCGCGCGGGGCGGCGGGGGTCGGGCGGACGGCGGTGGTGGTCATGGCTCCCCCTCGGGAGACGGCGTCGGAGCTGCGGGTGGTGTGGCTTCGGGATCGCCCGCGGGCCGTGGTCTCTAGGGGGACCATGGAAACGACCGTGGGCTGTTCGGAGGGCCCACGGTCGAGGTTCGTCGCGTGTGTGCGTTGCCGGTCAGTCGGCAGACCTCTCCCTGGGCACCGGGGCGCGCGGCCCGGCCGCGTTCATCGCGGCGAGGCGGAACCGTCCGGCGAGGCCGGCACGGTGCGCGAGGGTGCGTGGGAACAGGTCGATCATGACGAGCGAATAGTAGCGGGGAATACAGTGCATGTCAAGGGGTGTGCTTGGCGAACCGCGCGCGGCCCCTCGGAATCGTGTCCCGAGGGGCCGTAGGCGTCGAACGGGAGGTCTTCTAGAAGGTCGCCGTGGCCGTTGCGGAGCACGTGGTGGTGCCGGCCTCGCACACCTGGTACGAGTACGAGCCGCCGCCGCGTCGGTCGATGTGGTCCGTGTGCGCACCGGCGTTCGAGACCGTGGCGACCTTCGCGCCGTCTCGGTAGATGTCCACGTTCGTCGAGGAGGCGCCGCTCCAGCTGAGGTCGGCCTTCTGGAGGCCCGTGACCTTGTAGGCGTGCACGGAGAGCGTGAACGCACCCGGCTCAGGGTCGGGATCGGGTTCGGGTTGGGGATCGGGTTCGGGATCCGGAACCACGGCATCACCACAGGCGTTCGCGTCGAACAGTGTGTACAGCAGATGGTTGTTCGTCGTCCGCGCGTTCGTGACGACGTTCTTCGTCGTCCACGCATACATCCCGTCTCGAACGGCCTGCGCCGTAGCATCCGGACAGGTCTCGAGGTACAACGCGGCCGCACCCGCCACGTGCGGCGCCGCCATCGACGTGCCGCTGATGGTGTTCGTCGCCGTGTTGCTCGTGTGCCACGCCGACGTGATGCTCGCACCGGGAGCGAACCAGTCGACGCAGTTCCCGTAGTTCGACCACGAGGTCTTGCTGTCGGTGCTCGTCGTGGCACCGATCGTGATCGCCTCAGGGACGCGCGCCGGTGAGTAGTTGCAGGCGTCGGCCTCGCGGCCGATGAAGTTGCCGTTGCCAGCGGCCACCACGACGGGAACGCCGGCCTCGTATGCGCCCTTGACCGAGCTGTCGAGCGCGCTGCTCGCACCGCCGCCGAGGCTCATGTTCGCCACCGAACGTGCGGAGGCGTTCTGCGCGACCCAATCCACACCGGCGACGACGCCGGAGACGCTACCGCTACCGCTGCAATCGAGCACGCGCACGGCGACCAGTGTCACACCCTTGGCCACGCCGTACACAGTGCCACCGATCGTCCCGGCGACATGGGTCCCGTGCCCGTTGCAGTCCTCGCTGTTGCCGCCGAAGGCATCGAACCCCTGCTGCGCCCGGCCACCGAACTCCTGATGCGCACTTTGGATGCCGGTATCGATGACGTACGCCGTCACGCCCAGGCCCGTCGCCGTGTACGTGTACGTAGCGTTCAGCGGAAGCGTCCGCTGATCGACGCGATCGAGGCCCCACGTAGCGTTGCTCTGGGTCGCGACCGTCGTGACGACGCTGTCCGGCTCGACGTAGGCGACGTTCGGGTTGCGCGCGATCGCGGCGACCGCCTGTGCCGGCAGCGTCGCGGCGAAGCCGCGGATCGCGTGCTCGTACCGATAGTGCAGCGTGCCGCCGGTGCCGCGCATCAGGGCGGCCGTCTGGGCACGAGTGTTGCGGACGTCGTCGCGGAACACGACGATGTACCGGTCAGGGAGCAGCGTGCCGGCCTCGGCGCCTGCGAGCTCGACGAGGTCCACCGGCAGCGGCGCGGTGGTCGTGACCTCCGCACACGCCGCCAGCGCGAGCGCACCGGCGAGCAGGAGCGCTGTGAACCACCAACGGTTGGGCATCTGCGGTGCTCCTTCTCCGGCGCAGGCGGCGCCGGGCTCCGGTGGATCCGAGGATGCCGCAGTGTCGTATGTCTATGCGCCGCTGTCAATGCGCATTCGAGGTCACCGCCGACTCACGGACACAGGTCCGGCAGGCTCAACCAGCCCACGTGGTCACCGCGGGCGCAGCGCTGGGCCTCGGTCACCGCCACGATCCGCCAGTGTCCGCTCTCCATGCGCTCCAACACGAGCACGTCGCGCAACGCCGCCACCGAGTCGTCGAGCAGGCCGCCGACGGTCACGCTCACGACGCTGTACGGAGCGCGCTCGGCCGCGGTGTCGCGGCGCGTGACGTCGACGACGGCGCTCTCTGGCATCGCCGGTAGCCACTCGAGCGCCACGCGCAGCGAATCGAACGCCCACGGTGCGCCGGCGTCGGCCGCAGAGGCCGCGCGCGCGGCGAACGTCGACAAATCGGGATCGGGCCACGTCCGCCCGGCAGCGCTCGGGCGCGACGGCAGCACCGGTCTCAGCCACAGCGAGCCTCCCGCCCCCTGGAGGCGAAGGTGCTCGCCGTCGAGCGCGTAGGTGAGCGCACCCTCGAGCGCCTGCAGCACGGTCTGCTCCTGCCGCATGACGTCGTCGGAGCACATCATCAGCGTGCTGACGATCGGACCGATCACGATCTGCCGACCAACGCCCGTGGCGAACGGTGCCGAGAGGTGGTTGCATCCCGCGGTCGCCGCCATGCGGCCCGAGACGAGGTCGAAGCGCAGCGCCGGATCGCGCTCGCGACCGAACTCGAGCCGTTCGTTCGCCACGGTGGCGGCGTGGATGCGCCACTCGGCGTCACCGAGCGGGACGTCCTCGAGCACGGCCGTCACGAGCAATGGTCCGGCCGCATCAGCGCCGCGCGCGAGCACGCGGTAGGCGTGCCCGTCGATCGGCTCGAAGCCCTCGAAGCCCCCGTCCCAAGCGCGCCAATCGCTCGACCCGAGCGGCCTGACCAGCGGACAGCTCGTGCCCGGTGCGCCCTCGCAGGCGACGGGCAACGGCGCGACGTCGATCAACGTCCAACCCGGACCGCCCTGCGCGAGGGCGCTCTGCAGCGCGGCAACCGCCAGCAGTGCGGCGGCAACGGCGACGACCGCACGGAGCGGGGCCCACGGCAACGTGTACGACACGCCGATCTCGCGCGTCCGGTGGAGAGCACCATGCATGCCGACCTCCCGTCGAGCACTTACGCCGACCCGTTCGGCGCCGGCTCGAAGCAGACCACCGCATCACCGTCGCAACCGGGCTCGGGCTGCAGCGTCACGGGCCCGAGCGTGGCCGGCAGCAGGCACGACGAAGCCCGCTCGATGCGTTCTTCGCCATCATCGAACTCGATCGTGAGAGGACCCGCGAGGTTCGTGACGGTCACGAAACCGCCCTCGCCCAGGTGCGTCCTCACCGGCGCGCGGAGCGTCCAGC
>SLSM01000088.1 GCA_007130445.1 Trueperaceae bacterium
ACAACGTCGCGCAGGTCGCGCAGTTCCTGTACGAGAACCATCGCGAACGATTCGACAGGGTGTTGCAGGTGATGAGCGAGCGCGTGCCCGGCGTGAGCGGGGTGGAGGCGAAGCCCACCGAGGACGGACGGCTCGTTCTCCGCTTCCAGGACGGAAGCTTCAAGGATCCCTTCATCGCCCGCTACGTGTCAGACGGGACGATCAAGATGTTCGCGTACCTCGTCCTGCTCTACGATCCGAACCCACACCCCCTCCTCGCCATCGAAGAGCCGGAGAACCAGCTGTACCCCGAGCTGCTGCACGAGTTGGTCGAGGAGTTCCGGGACTACGCCCGGCGTGGTGGTCAGGTCTTCGTGTCCACGCACTCGCCCGAGTTCGTCAACGGAGCCGAGCTCAGCGAGATCTACTGGCTGATCAAGCAGGACGGCTTCACGACGGTGCGTCGCGCGAGTGACAGCGAGCTGCTGCGGAACCTCGTGCAGGAGGGGGAACTGCCGGGCACGCTGTGGAAGCAGGGCCTGTTCGAAGGAGCCGGACTGCGGTGAGCCGCGTGGTCTTCCTACTCGAGGAGTACTCGATGAAGGTCCTCCTCGAGGGTCTGCTACCCCGGCTGGTCCCGGACCTACCGTTCATCTGCGTGTCGCACGAGGGCAAGCAAGATCTCGCGAGGAGCATTCCTCGCAAGCTGCGCGCTTGGCGCGAACCCGGCGTCCGCTTCTGCGTGATCCGCGACAACGACGGCGCGGACTGCCGTGCGTTGAAGTAGGAGCTCATCGCCCTCTGTGAGCAAGGCGGGCGGAACGACGTGCTGGTGCGGATCGTGTGCCAAGAGCTCGAAGCATGGTACTTCGGTGCGCCAGCCGCGCTGGCGGAGGCCTTCGGGCGCGAGGAGATTCGGCGCGTCGCCAGTTCGGCACGCTTCCGCGAGCCGGACGCGATCGTCCAGCCGGCACGCGCCCTGGCCAAGCTGGTGCCGGAGTTCCAGAAGGTGTCCGGCGCCCGACGCTTGGCCAGGGTCCTCTCGCGCGACAACGGGTCGCGCAGCTTCCAGGTCCTGCTAACAGGCATAGAGGGCCTGCGCGAGCAGGTGACGGAGTCGCCTGAGTCCGCCTGACGGTGAGTGTCGTGCACAGCGAGATCCGGTGTCAGTGGCGACTTAGGGCGTGCCCGCGCAGGTCGCCTCAGGGCGCGCACGCGGGCATCGCGACGTAGGCGACCTGACCCACCCAGTTCGTCAGCGCCAGGTGGCGGCCGTCGCGCGTGATGGCGACGCCGCCCGCCGTCGAGTGGCCGCCGACGGTGCCGAGCGCCGTCCCGGTCGTCGCATCCCACACGCGCACGGTGGCGAGGGTCTCGAGGCAGCCGTCCCCGAAACCGCTGCTCCAGCCGCTCGTCACCATGCGGGCCGAATCGGCCGTGAACGCCAGGGTCGTCAGGGGCCCGAAGTACGGCAGGGCGAAGCGGCGGACGCCGCTGACGGCATCGATGACGGTGACCTCCGAGTAGCTCGCCGCGGCGATGCTCGACCCGTCAGGCGACCACGCCATCCGGAGCACGAAGTCGAGGTCCGTCGACAGCGACGCGAGCAGCGCCGCGCTGGAGGCGTCATGGATTGCGACGTCGCCATCGAGGGTACCTACCGCGAACCGCTGGCCGTCGGGTGCCCACGCTCCAGCGATCCCGAACGATGCCGCGGTGACGATGGGCTCGAGCGTCGCCGCGTCGAGCACCATGCCGCCGGACGCGAGGAGACGCCCCGGCGGGCCGAACGCGAGGGTGCCATAGATGTGCCCCTCTGACGAGGCGAGCGGCGCGAGCGTCACGGCGTCGACGAGGTCGATGCGGCCCGAGTGCCCGATCGCGATGGTGTGCCCGTCGGGCGACCAGGCGAGGTCGTCGATGCGCTGCTCGCCCATGAGCCGCTCGGCGACCATCGAGCCGTCGCTGGTACGCCAGGTGCGCACCAGGCCGCTGTAGCCGCCGGTCACGATGCGCTGCTCGTCGGGCCGCATGGCGAGCGCCTCGCCGCGGTCGGGGGCGGGGGCAGCGAGCCGCTCGGGCGTGCCTGTGGCCACGTCCCAGATGCCGACCGCGCCCGCCCGCGTGCCGATCACGGCGCGCGTGCCGTCGATCGCGTCGAAGGCGAGCGTGAACGGAGGCACCGATCCGATGCTGGCCGTGGTGCCCGAGGGGTGCGACAGGGCGCGGACGTCGCCGCTCGTCATGACCAGCGTCAGGCGCTCGGCGTCGACCCACTGCGCGGTGCTCACGGGCTCGGCGAGCGTGCGGGTCGTGCGTGTGCGGGCATCAACGTCGAACAGCGTCACGGTCGGGCCCAGGACGTGCGCCACGATGGGCTCGTGGGGGTTCCATCGGAGCGACGCCCCGAAGCCGGACCCGAGCGCCGTGCGCCACGTCACGTCGCGCGACGCCATGTCGACGACGAGGAAGTCGTCGCCGGCGAGCGCGAGCCGCGCGCCGTCGGGCGACCAGGCGAGCGCGCGAACGCCGCCCACCGAGTCGAGCACCTGCTCCAGGCGGCCGTACACGGGGTTCCAGAGCGCCAGCCGCGACGTGGTGTCGCCCGCGACGCCGCTCGGGACCACCAGCGCGACCGTCGCGCCGTCCGGACGCACGGCCATCGGGGTCCAGCCGCTCCCGAGGGTGCCCAGCGGCAGGCCGCTCGCGACGTCCCAGGTCTCGACGCCCGCGTTGGTGGCGGCGGCGAGCAGCGTGCCGCCGCGCACCGCGTCCAGGCCATACCCCACCCAGCCGCGCGCGCTGAACGCTGGCCACGCGGCGACGTCGCCGGTGTCGTCGAGCACGCCGACGTCGGACCAGCTGCTGACGTAGGCGATGCGCCCGCCGGCGACGCCGCGCGCGCCGAGGATCGCCGCCGGGTGACCGTCGACGGTCCACACGGCGCCCGGGATGGGCTCGGGTGGGCCGCCTGCGTCGTCCGGTGGCGGCGGGACCGGCGGGACGATCGGAGCGTCGGTCGGTCGCCCGCCGACCGGCGCGAGCTGGTCGACCAGGCCGCAGCCCGTTGCCGTCACGACCACGAGCAGCGCCAGCACGAGACCCCTGAACGGGGCTTGCGGGCCGCTTCGCCTCATGCGCACGAGACCTCCTCGCCCAGCCGTGGCGCTTGACAGGTAGAATCGTATCGCATCGCATGGCGAACGGATGCCGGGGACCGGAGAAGGGTGGTCAGCGAACGTGACGCAGCTCGTGCGAGCCCTCGCCGTGGGCGCTGCCGCCCTCCTGCTCGTGGGATGCGACGCCATCGACGGCGTCCTCGGCACGTGCAGAGCCCCGTCGGACACCGAGACATTCGCGTTCGAGGTCGAGTGGACGCGCGTGGTGCAGGGGAACCAGACGGCGACGAACCTGGCGCCGATCCTCGCCGGTCAGCCCACCGGCGTCGAGGTGCTCCTGACGATGGTCGACGGCGAGCTCCGGCCCCGCATCCTCGACGTCAGCGCGACCGTCGACGTCAGCGTCGACGACGAGCGCGTCGGCACCCTCGAGCTCGAGCTCGGCTGCGTCCGCGGCGAGCGCAGCGCCATGCGCGGCACCATCCCCGCCGCCTGGATCCGCTCGGGTGTGCAGGTGCAGGTGAGCGTCCGCTCCGCGACGCCCAACGTCAGCGTCCCGGGCGAGACCTTCGTGGTGGATCCCATCGTGGCCGAGGTCCCCGTGTTCGACGTGACCATCGTGCCCCTCATCGTCGGCGGCACGCACCCTGACACGTCACGCGCCGTGTACGAGGGGTGGATCGAGCAGGCGCGACGCCGCTTCGCCATCGACCGCTACGACCTCGAGATCCACCCGCCGCTCGACCTGGGCCTCGGGGGCGAGTGCGCCGTGCCCCTGAAGTTCACGGCCCTCCAGGAGCTCTGGTTCTACTGGTCGACGCTCGAGAGCGAGCGCTTCTTCGTCGGCGTCCTCCCCTGCAGCGTGGGCGGCGTCGCGTTCATGCCGGGCTTCGTGCAGGTCACATCGCAGGGACCCGGGTCGGCGCGCACCTTCCTGCACGAGCTCGGGCACAACTTCGGCCTCGCGCACGCCCCCTGCGGCGATCCGCTCGGCATCGACCCCGGCTACCCGTACAGCGGTGGCGTGCTGGGCCTGCCGGGCTTCGACGCCGGCGAGGACGCGTGGATCGCCGCTACCTCGGCGGACCTGATGGGATACTGCCAGGGGTGGTGGCTCAGCGACTACCACTACGCGCGCTCCGCTCGCTACCGCATGGTGCAGGAGCGCCCGCCCGTGCTCGCGACCCTCGCCGACGAGCCGTGGCCGGCGAGCGTGCTGGTGCAGGGCCAGCTCCGTCCGGACGGCACCGTCATCGTGACGCACGCCGTGCGGCGGTTCGAGCCGACCCAGCGGCGGCCCACGAACGCGGACGAGCCACGCGACACGGTGCGCATCGAGGTCGTCGACCGGGACGGCGCGGTGCTGGTTGGCCACGACGCGACGCTCGTCGAGGTCGACCACGTCGACACGCGCCTGTTCTCGGCGCGCATCGGTGTGACGGACGCCGCCGCCCTCGCCGCGAGGGCCGTACGCGCCTCGTACGCGGAGGAGCACGCCACGCGCGCGCTCGTGGACGGCGACTGACCCCGTCCGTGCCGGGACTGCGCCACCGTCACCGTCCCGGGCCCGCGCTCCGGCGCCCATCGCCCGCTCGCGAGCGGCTCGGGTCACGTGCGGCGCGAGGCGCCCGAGCGTGACGCCATGAGGGTCGGCGTCTTCACCTACGGCATCGAGGGCGAGCGCATGACCGGCATCGCGCGCTACACGGTCGAGCTGACGCGCGCGCTGCGCCGGCTCGACCCGACGCTCGAGATCATCCTGCTCAACCCCTACCCCGAGAGCGACCACCCCTGGTACCGCGAGTTCCCGACCTACCCGCTGCCGTCGCTCAAGCGCCTGCCGCTGGCGGCGACGCTGGGGAACTGGCAACTGCACCGCGCCGCGCTGGAGCTGGAGCTGGACGTGCTGCACGACCCGTGCGGGATC
>SLSM01000217.1 GCA_007130445.1 Trueperaceae bacterium
CGCGACGGCTGGTCCCCCTCCGAGGGCAACCCGCAGTTCCACCAGCAGATGGTGTACGCCGTCGCGATGAAGACGATCGAGCACTTCGAGCGCGCCTTGGGTCGGCCGGTGTTGTGGCGCGATCGCCGGGTCAGCACCAAGGCCAGGTCGCGATACGAGTTCACCGAGCACCTCTCCATCCGACCGCACGCCCTGCGTCAGGCCAACGCGTTCTACAGCCCGAGCGACGTGGCGCTGCTGTTCGGCTACTTCGAGGCGACCGGAGACCTGCCGCGCGAACAGGTGCAAGGGAGCCGCGTGTTCACGTGCCTGTCGTACGACATCGTCGCTCACGAGGCCACGCACGCCATCCTCGACGGGATGTACAGGCGCTACAACGAGCCCAGCAACCCGGACGTCCTCGCGTTCCACGAAGGGTTCGCGGACGTCGTCGCCCTGATGCAGCGCTTCACGATGCACGACGTGCTCGTCCACGAGATCGCTCGCACGCGCGGTGACATCGAGGCCGAGTCGATCCTCGGCAGCCTGGCCGTGCAGTTCGGCCGCGGCAGTGGGCGCGGCGGTGCGCTGCGTCAGGCCATCGGCATGCACGCGGGTGGCGAATGGCGGCGCAACGCCCCGGACCCGGACGCGATGCGCGAACGGCTGACGCCGCATGCGCGCGGAGCCGTGTTCGTCTCAGCCGTGTTCGACGCCTTCGTCGCCATCTACAAGGAGCGGACCGCCGACCTCGTGCGGCTCGCCACCGGCGGAACGGGGGTCGTGCCCGACGGCGCCATCCACCCCGACCTGGTACACCGCCTCGCGGACGAAGCCAGCAAGTCCGCGACCCACGTCCTGAACATGTGCATCCGCGCCCTCGACTACCTGCCGCCCGTCGACGTGACGTTCCTGGAGTTCCTCCGTGCCCTCATCACCGCCGACTCCGACGTCGTGCCGCACGACAGCCACGGGTACCGCGTCGCCTTCGCCGAGGCCTTCCGCAGCCATGGCATCCACCCCACGGGCGCCTCGGCCGCGGGTCTGCTCGGCACCTTCTCCATCGATGCGCTCCGCTGGCGCGGCATCGATCACGCGCTGCTGTCCGCCACCGTCGAGCAGAGCTTCGCCGGCGTCTTCGAGTCCCTGAAGCGCTACGCCGACGCGTGCTTCTACTTCGGCGATCGCGAAAAGCTCCACGCAGCGACCGTCGCAGGTCGGCGCGAGCTCAAGCGGCTGCTGCGTCAGGCCTTCGAGTCCGCCCCCGACTTCGCCTCCGCGATCGGCCTCGACCCGCGGAAGGACTTCTGGGTCGAAGAGCTCAGGCGCGCGATCCGGACGACACCCGATGGCCGCTACGTGCCCCAGGTGATCGTCGCGCTCACGCAACGCCAGACGCAGCGGGCGAGCCGCGACATGCCGGCGTTCGTCTTCAGGGGTGGCACCACGCTCATCGTCGACCTGGCAACCCAGCGCGTGACGTACAGCATCTCCAAGCGACTCGCCAGCCCGACGCGCCTCGAGCGGACGCGCGACTACGTCCAGCGGCTCGCGTCGGACCCTGCCGGTGCACTGCTGCTGAGCGCAGACCAGCAGAGCGAACCGTTCGCCGCGCTCCACGCGCTCGGTTCGATGCCGCGGCCATGAGACCTCCGCGCCCTCGCCCCCAGCGGCGATCGAGCGCTCGGCTCAGGCCTTGCCCACGGGAACGCGCTTCGCCTCGCCATCTTCAGGCGCGCCGTACCCCGCACCGTACCCGTAGCCGTATCCGTAGCCGTAGCCACCGGCGCCGCTCCGCTGCCCGGCCGGGATGTTCGCAGCAACGGTTCCGAACACCTTGACCCCCACGCGACGCAACAGCGCGACGCCGTTCAAGACGCTGCGCCGATCGGCGTCTGGCACGCTGACACTGAAGATCACACCGCTCGCGTGCGGCGCGATCGTCAACGTGTCGGCCACCGGCAACACCGGCGCCGAGTCGATCACGATCACGTCGTAGTGCGGACGCAGACGCTCCAGCAGCGGCCGCATCCAGTTCGCCAGGAGCTCGGTCGGATTGGGGGCGGCCTCGAACGACGGCAACACGTCGAACTCGACACCTTCGGCGATGCGCACCCGCGTCGGCGCCGCCTGACCGATGTCGCCGAGCGCCTCGCGCAGACTCTGGTGCTCGAGGAAGTCGAGGCCGTACTCGCGGCCGATCACCGGCTTGCGCAAGTCGGCATCGATGAGCAGCGTCTGGTAGTGCTGCCGGGCGAAGCTCTCGGTGAGCGCGATCGACACGCTCGACTTGCCGTGGCCCGCTCCAGTGGACGTCACGAGGATCACCTTGGGGTGCTGGTCGTGGGTCGCGAACGAGATCGCCGTCCGGAGGTACGAGGCCGCCTCCATCGGGAGGCCGCGCCGGCCTGTGGCGACCTTCGGGAACTCGGCGAGCACCGGCAACTCGGTGATGGCGGCGAGGTCCTCGGGACCGCGCACGCGCGTGTCGAGCGCGTCGCGCAACAGCAGCAGCCCGTAGGTGAGGAACACGGCGAGGAGTCCGGCGAGTGCGGCGTTGCGCGTGGGCCGCGGCGCGACACGATCGCGCGGCGCCTCGGCCGCCTCCAGCAGCTCCAGTCGACCGACCGCCGCGGTGCGCAGGGCGCGCGCCGACGACAGCTGAAGCTGCAGCTCGGCGCGGTTGCGCACCAGGCCCTCGACCGGGGTGTCATCCGCGGCGGCCGCCAGTTCCGCGTCGATCGAGGCGATCTGCGCCTGCAGGCTCTCGATGATCGTCTCGAGCGAACGCGTTGCGCGCAGTTCATCCCAGTTGACGGCGGCGGCGGCGACGGCGTTCGCGAGGTCGCGGGCGACCGTCGGTTCGTCGTCACGCACCAACACGCGCAGCAGGCTCGACGTCCGCGCGTCCTCGGCGCGGACGATCAGGGCGGCATAGAGGTCGTCGACGGCGATGCTCGACGGGGTGACACCGGTCACCTCGCGCAACGCCTCGGCCAGCACTTGGCGCGAGCGGATGGCCGCCTGGTACGTCGCGACATCGAGCGTAGGCGCCGTCACCAGCGTCACGCCGAAGTCGCGCTGGTTCGGGTCCTGTGCCGAGGCGACCAGCGTCGCCCGCGCCTCGTAGCTCGGCGGCAGCGTGCGGCTGATGAAGAATGTCGCGCTGCCGACGACGACCGCCGCGCCCGCGGCGAAGAGCAGGCCACGTCGCAGCAGTGCGAATAGATCGCGCAGCGTCGGTTCGTTGTCGTGTTCCATCGGCTCAGCCTCGCTCCACGGCGACGACAGCGCCGCACGTTGCAGGAATGTACCACCTTGTGTTCAGCTCGTACTCACCGCGCACCGTCGCCACGCAGCACCGCCCACGGCGTTCGGGCGAGCACGTAGAGGTCGACCCACACCGACCAGTTCCGGATGTAGAACGTGTCGGTCTCCTCCTGCACCCGCACGTCGCCGTTCGACCGCGACGACACCTGCCACAAGCCGGTGATACCGGGGCGCACCGCCCGCCGCAGCTCCCGGAACTCCAGCGGGAACGCGTCGAGGTGGTAACGCGGGAACGGTCGCGGACCGACGAAACTCATCTCGCCACGCACCACGTTGATGATCTGCGGAAGCTCGTCGAGGCTCGTGGTGCGGAGCAACCGCCCAATCACCGGCAGGATGCGCGGATCGTGCGAGAGCTTGTAGTAGCGCTCCCATTCGGCCCTCGCCTCGGGGTTGGCGTCGAGGTGACGCTCCAGCAGCGCATCGGCATCGTGATGCATGGTCCGGAGCTTCCACAGCCGGAACATCCGGCCGTCCTTGCCCTCACGCTCCTGCGCGTAGAACGGATTGCCGCGAGACACGGCCATCACCGCCAGCGCGGCGATGCCGATGACCGGCAGGCCGATCAGCAGGCCTGGGAGCAGGATGAGGCAGTCCAGGCAGCGCTTTGCCAAACGGTTCGAGCGGCTCAGGAGGTTGTGCTTCACGAACAGGCCGAGCACGCCGCCCAGGTCGCGCGTGCTCACGCCGACGGTGGCAACGCCGAACAGGTTCGGCACCACCACGAGCGCCGGGAAGCCGTGACCATGGCGGCGTATCAGGGGCACCAGTTCGTGCGGCTCGAGACCGGGCATCGCCACGAGGGCGTGCCGGACGCCTCGCCGTTGGTACAGCCGCGCGTCTTCCAGGGTTCCAGTGACCGGAACACCACGAACGCTGGTGCCGACCTTGGCCGGGTCGTCGTCGAGGCAGGCGATCGGCTTCATACCGATTCCCGGGCGGGCCTGCAGGCGTTCCACCACGAGCGCGGCCGTGCGCCCGGCGCCGAACACGACCACGGGGACGCCCCACCAGGCCTTGCGGGCGAAGAGCTCGCGCGTCGCCGCGCGTCCGATCGGCACCGTGGCGAGCGCGAAGATCCCCGCCAAGAAGAGGACCCACGACGGCATGATGCCGCCGACCATGGCGACGCTGGCCAGGCTCGCGACGAACACGGCGCTGGTGACGACGGTGAGGCGCTTGAGCTCGTCGACGGGGTTCATGCCGACGGCCGGGTACAGGCCGGCGAACGCGTACGCGATCGGGACGAGGAAGATCAGGATGTCGTGGCTGACGAGCGGCGCCCAGCCGCTGGCGATCAGCCCCGTCGAGGCGACGGCGCCGGCCGCGAGCGCGGCGACGAGGAGCGAGACGAGGTCCGAGGCGACCTGCATCCCGGCGGTCCACGAGCGATGCGGCGCTCGGGCACCCAGGAGCGCCTGCTCGCACAGCGCCGCGTGCTGGTCGGACAGGACCACATGGCCTGGTAGCATCAACGCGTCGCTGCTTTTTGCACCCACGATGCACGTGAGCATGCCATGAAGCGCGCGGCGACCGCAAGCGGCGCCCGAGGCCCACACCACGGACGAGCCGACACCTGGCAGAGCGGCAGGAGTGCACGAGGGGCGGACGCGCGCACCGCACGCGATCGCCGGCTGTCACGTGGTCGCGGGGCGGGGATGGCCGGGGGGCGTGGACCCAGGACGCAGAGTGACGTTTCACCCAGCCCCCCCC
>SLSM01000179.1 GCA_007130445.1 Trueperaceae bacterium
AAGCAGGGGGATGTGCCCTCGTCCCGCCCCAGGAGCGCCGCACCGCGGCCCTCACCAGTGCTGCGTGCATCGTAGCACCCAGAAGGGAACGTCGATGGACACGCTCTTCGACCGCGTTCACCCCGACCGCGACGCGCCCGCGCCACCACGCCGGCCACGCCGCCGCACACCATCCCCCTCACGCCGGCCCTCGCCTCGCACCAGCGTCCGCCCGGATGCCGGTACGCGGACGGCGCCCGGACCGGGCCACGCCACCCCGTCCGTGGCCGCGCTGCGCCTCGAGCCGCTGCCGCTGTGGCTCGCAGAGCGGGATGACCCCACCCTGGCGCGCGTGCCGATGGTGGCCGCCGACGAGGGGCGGGTGCTGCATGCGAACCCACCCGCACGGCGTCACGGCATCACGCGCGGCATGCGCCTGGACGGCGCCCTGCTGCGCGCGCCACAGCTCCACGTCGTCGCCACGCGCGAGCCCGATCTGGCCAACGCCTGGCGTGAGGTGCTGCGCGAGCTCGCCGATTGGACGCCCTGGGTGGCGGGACTACGGCGCGGCCTGGCGCTCCTGCGCCTCCACCCCGGCGAGGCCGAGTCGTTGGCGAAGGCGTTCCATGGCCGGGTGGGGGTGGCGGGTGATCGCCACAGCGCCGAGCTGGCCGCGGCCAGCGCCGTCGCCGGCCAGGTCCGCAGCGTGGCCGCCGGCGACGAGGCGGCGTTCCTGGCGCGCCTGCCGCTGCGCTTCCTGCGCGCGCTCGGCCTCGGCGAGGGCGACCTCACCCGCCTGCAGTGGCTCGGGCTACGGAGCGTCGGCGATCTGGCGCGCTGGAGCGAGCCGCAGCTGCGCGGCTACCTTGGCGTCGCCGCCGGGCCGCTCCTCCCCTACCTGCACGGCCCCCGAGACGCCTGCGTGCCGGTCTGGACGCCGCCCCTGCAGCTACGGCGCGACCTGCGCTTCGACGAGCCGCAGTGCGAACCGCGGCAACTCGATCCAGCCATCGAGCGTCTGGCCGTGGCGCTCGAGGAGGCGCTGGAAGGGCGCGGCGGGATTCGCTTGACCGTGGAGATGGAGGTCGGGGGGGTCGCGCGCCGCGTCACCCGGATCGCCAAGCGCCCCCTGGCGCTCGCGGCCGTGATCGCCCGGCACGCCCATGCGGCCCTGCGCGACAGCGGCATCATGACCGATGCCGCAGGCCGCGGCGGCGTCGAGGCGCTGGCGCTGACGCTGGACGAGCCGTGCCGCCAGGCCGCACAAGAGGGGCTCTGGGCAACGCGCGCGCAGCGTAGGCGCGCGCTGGAGAGCATCGGTGAGCGCTTCCCCGACGCGCTCGTGCGGATCGCCTGGGGCGACCCGCATGCCCCGGCCAGCGACCAGGCCTGGGACTGGCGCCCGCTCCACGCCACGGCCGGTGACGCGCCTCCCGCGCTGGACGACGAGCCGCACAGGACCGCCGTTCCGCTCGGCCTCGCCGACGGCGCCGCCGCGGCGTCGCCCCTGCCGGTGCAGGCCGACGAGCGCGTGGTGGTGCTGCCGAGCCGGTCGTCGTCACGACCTCGCGACTGGTCCGTCCCCATCGCCGACGCGGCCTGAGGCGAGGCGCCATGCGCAACCGCATGCTGCCCGCCGACGTGGCATGGCGCGACGGCCGGCCCCACACCGTGCGCTGGCACGACGACACCCCGTCACGGTCCCCCGAGCGAGCACGCGTGGAACGGATCACGCAGGTGCTCGACACCTGGGAGTACGCAGGTCGCTGGTGGGAGCACGAGCACCGTCGCTCGTATCTGCTCGTCGAGACCGAGCGCGGCGTCACCTTGGAGCTGTTCCAGGAGGGTGAGGTCTGGTGCCTATCGCGGACGAGCGACTGACGGTCCTCCTCTGCACACACTCCACCTTCAGCTTCGGCGCCGGCACCGCCACCCCAGGCACGCTGGCGCGGCGCGCGGCCGAGCTCGGCTACCAGGCCATCGCGCTGACCGACACGCTGAACGTGAGCGGCGGCGTGGAGCTGTTCCAGGTCGCTCGAGAGGTCGGCATCCAGGCCATGATCGGCGCCACCCTCCCCGTGCGGATCGACGACGAGGTCTACCCGTTCGTGGCGCTGGCGCTCTCCCGACGAGGCTACCGCTCGCTCAACGAGCTCATCACCCACGCCCACACGCGCGCCGAGCGCGATCTCCCGTGGCCGGTCCTGCTCTCGCACACCGAAGACCTCGCGATCCTCACCGGCCCCCGCCAGGGCCTCCCCAGCCGCCTCCTGGCCAGGCGCCAGATCCCGCGCCTCGAACAGCTGATGCGTACGCTACACGGCGCCTTCCCGGAGCGGCTCTTCGTCCAACTCTTCCACGACCGTCTCCCCTGGGACGCACGCCGCGCGCGCGTCTTACGCCGCCTCGCCAGGCACCTCTCGCTCCCGACGGTCGCCGCGCCCGAGATCCGCTACGCCGAGCCGGAGGACTACCGCCTCTACGACGCACTCGTGTGTGCACGGCTGGGGGGCTCGGTGCAGGACCCGCACCCCTCCCGCCCCCAGAACGCCGCGCAGTCCCTCCTCTCCCCTACCGAGGCGGCCGAGCGTCTCCCCTACCCCGATGCGCTCGCCAACGCCGAGCATCTGGCCGGCCGCGCGGCCTTCGACCTCCTCCCCGATCGCCTGGTGCCGCCCCGTGCCCGCGTCCCGGACGGCCTCAGCGCCGACCAGCATCTCGAGCGCCGATGCTATGCATCACTGCTCACGCGTTACCAGGGCGACCAGCTCGGTCCTGCACGTCGCACGCTCGAGGCCGAACTCGCGACCGTCAAGGCCTTGGGCCTCGCCGACTTCTTCCTGGTCGCGGCCGAGGTCACCGATTACTGCCGCTCGCACGGCATCCTGGCCGCCGGCCGCGGCTCGGCCGCCGCATCGATCTGCTGCTACCTGCTCGGCATCACCCACATCGACCCCGTGCGCCACGATCTGCTCTTCGAGCGCTTCCTCCACACCGGCAAGGCGTCGATGCCCGACGTCGACATCGACATCTCCTCCGCCCGACGCGACGAAGTCCTGGCCTGGGTGGAACAGCGCTTCGGCGCGACCACAGAGGCGATGGTGTGCAACAAGATCACGTACCGCCTCCCCCTCGCGATCCAAGACCTCGGACGCGCACTCGGCCTACCGCCCGACCTCCGCAACCGACTCTCTCGCGCACTCGGCCGCGACTACCGCGGCCTCACACCCCGCCGCGCACGCGAGGCCGCGGTCGCCTTCGACGAGGTCCTCGGCGACGCACCCGCCAAGCCCGTCCTCTTGGATCTCCTCCAGCGCCTCGAGCCCGCCCATACACGCCACATCGCTCCACACAGCGGCGGTGTCGTCCTCGCCCGTGACGCGCTCACGCACTACTCCCCCCTCGAACGCTCCACCGGCGGCATCAAGCTGCTCCAGCTCGACAAGGACGACGCGGAAGCGCTCGGCCTGATCAAGCTCGACCTCCTCGGGCTCCGGATGCTCGCAGCGCTCGAGCGCGCTCGCGAGGAGGTGCTGCGGCTCGAAGGCCACTGGATCTCCCTCGACGACCTCCCCGACGACCCCACCGTGTGGCGCTTGATCAGCGAGGGCGCCACCATGGGGCTGTTCCAGATCGAGAGCCCGAGCCAAGTACACACCTCGAAGGTCATGCGCTCACGCACCATGCGCGACCTGGCGCACCAGATCGCGCTGATCCGCCCCGGACCGATCCAGTCCGGCACCGTCCACCCATATCTGCGCAGACGGAACGGCCTGGAGACGGTCAGTTACTGGCACCCGAGCCTCGAGCCGATCCTCGCCAAGACGTACGGGGTCCTCCTGTTCCAGGAAGACGTCTTGCGCATCGCCGTGCACTTCGCCGGCATGACGTGGATCGAGGCCGATCGCTTCCGCAAGAAGGTCTCGGGCTTTCGCGACATCGCGGACATCGAGCCCGATCGCGTGCGCTTCATCGAAGGCGCGATCGCCCATGTCGATGCCTCACGTGAGCAGGCCGAGACCGTCTTCGAAGCAGTCAAGTCGTATCAGGGGTACGGTTTCGCGGAGTCGCACGCGTGGGCGTTCGCCCAGCACGCGTACGCATCAGGGTGGTTGCGCGTGCATTATCCTGCCGAGTTCCTGGCCGCGATCATGACCGAGGAGCCCGGCATGTGGTCGCCTTCGACCAAGCGCCAGGAGGCTCGCGCCTGGGGTGTGCCGTTCCTTCCCATCAGCATCAACCACTCCGGCGTCCACTACCGAGTAGAGCGCGCGTCCATGGCCGATGCCGCGCCAACGAAGTGCGTGCGGCCACCGCTCACGGCCATCAAGGGGGTATCGACCGAGCACACGCGCGCGCTGCTGTTCGCACGCCTCCAGGCCGGCCCGTTCAAGCACGTCGACGACCTCTACGCACGCGTGCCGTTAGCGCGAGACGTCCTCGAAGCGCTCATCCGCGCAGGGGCCCTCGACGGCTTACACGAGCGCCGCGACGCGCTCTACCGAGCTGGCTTGCTGAGCACGACACGTCCACCTGGGACGCAACCATTGTTCGCACCACCCGTGGAAGCGCCCGCGCTGCCGGCCGTCGACGTCGCCACGCGCTTCACCTGGGACCACGCCACCACGCGCTTCTCCGGCCTCGAACTCCATGCGCTCGATCTCATACGCGACCAGCTCCGAGAACTCGCTGCCATAACGTTATGGCAGGTCCGGCGTTACCCCCGAAAGGCCCGTGTCCGCACCGCGGGCCTGGTGGTGAGCCGCCAACGCCCGGGAACGGCCAAAGGGTTCGCGTTCTTCGTGATCGAAGACGGAGCCACACGGGGCCAAGTCATCATTTCGCCCGACCTCTGGGAGCGTCACCGCACCCTCGTGCGCGACGCCTCGATCCTGGTTGTCGACGCCGTGGTGGAGGACACCGGTTATCAGCTGACGCTCCGCGCGGAGTCGCTGGCAGCGCTGCCGACACCTGTGACGGTACGGGGCTATCACTACGGATGAGCGGCCTGCCATAACGTTATGGCAGGCCG
>SLSM01000178.1 GCA_007130445.1 Trueperaceae bacterium
ACAGCGCGGTCTCTTCGGTGTAGTTGATGAAGGCGTAGGGCGACTCCTCGACCACGATCTGCTGGATCTCCTGGTACAGGTCGATCGAGCGCTGGCTGGTCGAGTCCGTCACGGTCGCCTCGTCGAGCAGCTCATCCACGCGCGGGTTGGCGTATTGCGTGTAGTTTGCCGAGCCGGGAGCGCCGCTGTGGAACTGGCGGATGGTGGCGCGGTCCGGATCGAGCTGGCCACCCCAGCCCAGGATGAACATGTCGAAGTCGGTGGTGTTCTGGATGCGCTGCAAGAAGGCGCCGAACTCCTCGATGTTGGTCTGCAGCTCGAGGCCGATCTGGCTGAACTCGAAGGCCAGGATCTCGGCGATCTGCATGCGGACCGCGTTGTCGTTGGTGTAGAGGCGGAGCGGCTCGGCGAAGTCGAGGCCGGCCTCCTCGAGCAGGGTGCGCGCGAGCTCGGGGTTGTAGTCATAGATGCGCACGTCGGGGTTGAACCACGGCATGGTCGGCAGGATCATGCTGATGCCGGGGAAACCGTTGCCGTTCAGCACGCGCTCGACGATCGCCTCGCGCGGGATCAGGTGGTTGAGCGCCTGACGGACGCGGACGTCGTTGAGCGGCTCGACCTGGGTGTTGAAGCCGAGGTAGGTGTATCCGCTGCCGGGGGTGCGCTCGAGCACGAAGGCCGGGTCGTCTTCGAGTCGCGGGAGGTCCTCGGGCGGGAGCTGGCCCTGCGTCACGTCGATCTCGCCCGCTTCGAGGGCGAGGAGGCGCGTGGAGTTCTCGGGGATGATGCGGAACTCGACGAACTCGATGCTGCCGGCGCCGCCCCAGTAGTCGTCGAAGCGACGAAGGACCGTGCGGTCGTCACGGACCTGCGACTCGAACGCGTACGGGCCGGTGCCGATCGGGCGCTGGTTGAGGGCGCCGTCGACGTCGGCGTGCGCCGGGACGATCGGCATGCGCGCCATGTTGTTCACCAGGAACGCCGTGGCGGTGTTCAGGTTGAACACGACCGTGTGGTCGTCGGGCGTGTCGATGCTCTCGATCGCGACGTACAGCGAGCGGTTGGGCGCGCCGAAGTCCGGATCGAGCGTCGTCTCGTAGGTGTGGCGCACATCGTTCGACGTGAACGGCGTGCCGTCGTGCCAGAGCACGTCGTCACGCAGCGCGAAGGTCAGCGTGAGGCCGTCGTCGCTGACGTCGAAGCCCGTCGCCAGGCGGGGCTGGAGGCCGAGGCCGCTGTCGAACACCATCAGCGGCTCGAGGATCACGTTGATGACCATGAACGACGGCACGTCCGTGGCGATGCGCGGGTCGAAGCCCGAGATCTCGGACGTGGCGCCGATGACCAGACGGTCGTTCTGCGCGTGCACCGCGCCGAACAGGGTGATGACGCACGCCGCGAGCAGCGTGCCGATCAGGGGGAATCGCTTCATGTGGTCTCCTTACTACGGGTTGTGCGTAGGCGAGCCACTGCGGTATCGCCTGCCGCGTACGCCCGCCTGCCACAACGCACCTGGTAGGGCACGAACGGAAGACTGACGAGCACTGTGCAATGTATCACACCGCCCGCGGTGCAACGGACGCCGCTCGTGATCGTCCGTTCACGCGACGGCCCTCCAGGCGCTAGGATTTGCCATGCCGCCGAGCGTCGGCCTGGTCGTCTACCTGAACGGCACAGCCGGCTCGGGCAAGAGCACCGTGGCTCGTGGTCTGCAGGCACGCTGGCCCGAGCCCATCCTGCACGTGGGCCTCGACTTCATCACGGCCGCGATGCCGCACCGCTTCCTCGGTCACGGCACCGACGCCGACCTGGGCGCGCGGTGGGTCATGAGCGACGACGGACGCCTCGTTCGCATCGAGGCGGGGCCCTTCGGCGAGCGCCTCCTGCGCGGCATCCCACGCCTGACGGCCGCGCTGGCTCGCGCCGGCAACCACGTGCTGGTGGACGACGTGCTGCTCTACCCGTGGCGGGTGGCGGACGTGGCCGCGGCGCTCGACGGGGTGAGCGCGCACCTGGTCGAGGTTCGTTGCCGGCCCGAGACGGCGTCGCGACGGCTGCGCGAACGCGAACCAGACCGCCCCTCCGGCCACACCGAGGCGTACTACGCGGCGACCTACGCGAACGAGCACTACGACCTCCGGCTCGACACCGACGCCGCGACACCCGATGCCTGCGTCGACGCCCTGGTCGCACACCTCCGCTCGGGCGTCGCGCCGACGGCGCTGGCCGCGATCCGGGCCGCGACCTCACGACACCACGACTGAACGGGCACGCGTGCTAGCGTCCCCCATGGATACGCTTCACCGATCGAACGCATGGTCGCGGCGACCGACGCTCGTTGCGGTCGTCGCCGCGTCCGCGCTCGCGCTCGCCGCCTGCGCGCCTGGCACGCAGCTGTTCGACGTCCGCGTGAGCTTCGACGTGACGCCCGTCGTGCGCGCCGGCGTGCTCGTCGTGACCGTGCCGGCCGAGCGTCCCGCGGGCGGCATCACCGTGCGGCGCAGCGACGCGCGGAGTTTCCGCATCCCGCCGGGCCACTACCCGCCGCGCGGCCAGTGCCGCATCTGGGTCCCGAACCGGCCCCCGGGTCAGCAGTCGCCGCCCGGCAGCTGCTCCGACCTCGAGCGCCGGGTGCCAGCCGGGGCGTACCTCGTCTACGGCTGAGTCTACGGCTGAGCAGCTCCGATGCTCACGGTGCGTTGGGCGTGTCAGGCGTGGACGCCCGGCGATCTGGCGTGCCGCGCGATCAGGGCGCGCGTTGCTGGGCACCGTCGAGCACGAGATGGAGCTGTTCGAGGAGGTGCTTCGCGTCCTGGAGTTCGCGCCGCGCCTCGGCGAGCGCGTCTTGGTCGACGGCGTCGCCGAGCTCGTTGACGCGTTGCTCCGCGATCTCGATGCGCGCGCCGAGCTCGATGGCGAGCTCGCGGATCGTCACGAGTTCCTGCGCCGTGATGACGCCGGCCGTGCCCACGCGCGGGCCGCCCGTGACTCCGGGCCCAACGAGCGCCCAGTCCGCACTCACGACGAGCGACGCGAGCGGCACGTCTTCGATCGGTGTGCCCACGAGGAAGACCGTGTGCATCCGGCCTGGCGCGTGATCGATGCCCTCGATGGTGGCGATGGTGGCGTCTGCTCCCTCGGCGCGCATGTCGAAGGTGCCCACGTCGGGACCGATGTCGATGAAGCCCGTGACGTCGAGGTACGACACGCTCGCGAGGGTCTCGGTGGTGTCGCCGTGGACGTGCACGAACTCCAGCGTGTCGGTGCCTGGCGCGGCGTGGACGACACGGAAGGCGGTGCCGCGCGGACCGATGCCGGCGATACCGACGTCATCGAGGACGACCGCTCGCAGGGCGAGTTCGGGACGATCGGGCGTGAAGAGGCCGCGCAGCCAGGCCAGGAAGCCGTCGTCGGCCTCCTCGACCTCGGCGTCGTCGAGAGCGACGCCGACGAGCGCAATGGTGTAGTAACCGCCACGTAGCGTCGGGACCGCTTCGGCCACGACGATGGGCTCGCCGTCGTGCGCCGCGGCCTCGATGACGATGTCGAAGCTGCCTTCACGAACCGGGCGATACTCGGTCTGCTCCAGGTAGTCCAGTTCGACGACGTGGCGCTCGGCCGCGGCCCCATCTGCCGTGGCCAGGGCCACGGCGACGGCGCCGGCGTTCGGCGACACGTGGACGAACCGGACCATGGCGTCTTCGAGCGCGGGCACTGGCGTGTCCGCTGCGGCGGCAGGCGGAGCGGCCTCTTGTGCCTGGGCGCCCGCGAGGAGCAACAGTGCCGTCGTGAGGATCGCGATGATGAGACGGGTCATGGTGCCTCCCGTTCCTTGCGTGTGGGTGCCGCGTGGTGCGTGTGTTCGTCCCCGCGTGGTGGGCACCCATACGGCCTATCCAGCGGGCACGGAGACGTCTGTATGATGCACGTCGCGCGAGTGCTTACGTGTCGTCCCGGCATCGTTCTGGCTTCCGCGCGCCGCTTCCTGCACCCCTCGCGCGAACCGATCACCGAGGCCACATGCATACCCCGTTGGGATATGTTAACGTCCGCCGCGGTAGAAGGAGGTCTCAGCATGCAGCTACTCACCGACGACGTCAAGAACAAGGTCCGCCCCATACTCGCCGAGCTCACGCACGAGGTCGAGCTCAAGGTCTACACCGGCAGCTCGCTCGTCATCCCCGGCCAGGACCAGCCCGGCCACCAGCGCGAGACGCTCGCCATGCTCCGCGACCTCGCCGAACTGAGCGACAAGCTCACCGTCACCGAGACGCCGATCGCGGGCGACGACGAAGCCCGGGCCGCCGGCATCACGCGCGCCCCCACCACTGTCTTCCGCCGCAAGGGCGAGACGCGCACCAACCTGCGCTTCCTCGGGCTGCCCAGCGGCTACGAGTTCACCACGCTGCTCGAGGTCATCCGCATGGTCGGCATGGACAACGAGTTCGCCGACCAGATCGGTGAACTGACCGACCCCGTGCTGCTCCAGACCTTCGTCACCCCCACCTGCCCCCACTGCCCCCGCGCCGTGCTCACCGCCTACGCGCTCGCGCTCGGCAACGAACGCATCGTCGCCGAGGGCGTCGAGGCCACGGAGTTCCCGACCCTCAGCCAGCGCTACCGCATCGCCAGCGTCCCCGACACCATCATCGGCGGCGACCCCAGCAAGCGCGTGCTCGGCGCCCAGCCGCTGCCGCAGTTCGTCCAGGCGATCCGCTCCGCGGTGGCGGTCGCCGCCTGAGAAGCGCCGTGCGGCTCGGGCTGCTCGGACGGCTCGGACGGCTCGGTTCGGTGCGCTCACGTTCCTGACGAATCCTCATGCGTCGCTGATAGCGTGGTGGTGAGGTGTTGATCATGAAACGTCCCTGGCTCCTGCTGACCGTCCCCTTGCTGCTCCTCGTCGCCGCCGCCTGCGCACCAGCACCGCGCGTGGTCCCGGCCGCCGACCCCGTCTTCTTCGCCGCCGCGCCCATCGACGTGGCCGGCAGCGTCATCCAGGCGATCTCGAC
>SLSM01000247.1 GCA_007130445.1 Trueperaceae bacterium
ACGTCGGCGAGCCACGCCTCGAGCAGCATGGTGGTCACGGGGATCACCACGAAGGCGTAGCTCGCTGCGGACGGCGTCCAGCGGCGGATCAGCAGCAGCGTCAACGCGAACAGGCCCACCGACCCGAACGCCACCAGGTAGAGCAGCGCCCAGCGCGCCTCGGGCATGGCGGGCCACGACCAGGGCTCGCCTACTGCCAGCGACGCCGCGAGCAGCAGGGCGGCGCCGCTGCTCATCGCGATGGCGTTCGTGATCGCCGGGTGGTTGGCGCTGACGCGCTTGCCGAGGATGATGCTCTGGCCGATCGTCGCGGTCGCTGCGAGCAGCGCCAGCAACGGTAGGAGCGGCACGTCGAGGGCGGTCGGCGAGAAGGCGATCCAACCGATGCCGAGGAGCGCTGCCACGCCGCCGACGAGCGCTCGCGTCTGGAAGCGCTCCATGCGCTGCGCGACCGCGAGTGCCAGCGTGACGAGCGGTACGCTCGCGAGCACGATCGTGGCGACGCCCGCCGTGACATGCAGGAGCGACCAGTACATGAGTGCGAAGAACAGCCCGAAGTTGAGCAGGCCGAAGGCGACGGTGCGGCCGAGCATGGCGCCGCGCGGCCAGGGGCGACGCGTGGCGAGGGCGATGCCCGTGAAGATGAGCGCTGCACAGGCGAACCGCAGTCCGGCGCCCCAGAGCGGGGGCAACTCGAGGTTGCTGAATCGCACCGCCAGGAAGTTGCCCGAGCCCAGCAGCACGCATAGGCCGAAGAGCACGAGCGCGACGGCGTCGGGCCGCGTGGGTGCAGTTGCCGGGCCGGACGACATGCGGCAGTATGCACCTACGCGCCGCGCGTGTCGACCGGTGTGACGCCGCTGGCGCAACGGACCGTGTAGCGATCGAGTGCCCCGTCCACATATCATCGGGGTATGACCGCCCGGCAGACCGCCCTCCCTCCACGACGCTCGGCGGCCACGTGAGCGACGTCCGGATCGAACGCTGCCGCGACGTCGATGCTGCCGGCTGGCTCGAGCTGCGTAAAGCGCTGTGGCCCGAGACGCCGCGCGAGATCCACCGCGCCGAGATCCGCGCACAGGTCGACGATCCGGAGCGCTTCGCCGCCTTCGTCGCCTACGCCGCCGACGGTGCGTCGCTGGGGCTGGCCGAGGTGTCGCTGCGCTTCGACCACGTCAACGGCACCACCAGTTCGCCGGTCGCGTTCCTGGAAGGCCTCTACGTCGACGATCGCGAGCGCCGCCGCGGCCTCGCTCGCCGCCTCGTCGACGCCGTCGTGGCGTGGGCACACCTCAAGGGGTGTCGCGAGCTCGCCTCCGATGCGCTCGAGGCGAACCTGATGGGGCAACGCGTGCATCGCGCCCTGGGGTTCGAGGAGACGGAACGGGTCGTCTACTTCAAGCGGCGGGTCCCCTGAGGGCTCGCGCTCTGCGTCCCCTGACGCCGTGCGGTCCGTATCCCCTCATGCCGTGCGCTCCGCCGCCGCGAAGTCGCCGCGGACCTCGCGCAGGACGCCTGCATCGCTGAACAGCTCGAGCGCAACCCCGGCCAGGACGCTGGCGCCGTCGACGAGGGTCCGGTCGCCGCGTTCGGAGCGCGCCGCCGTCGCGAACGCCGCCGTGTGGGGCAGCGCCGCGTCGTCGATCGCCAGCATGCCGTGCAGGCCCGGCAGCACCTGCGACAGGTTGCCCATGTCGGTCGAGCCGGCACCGCTGGACGGGTCGAACGGTGTGATCGTCCGCCCGCGGCGCCGTGCGTGCCGCTCGAAGGCGGCCTCGAGCGCGGGGTTGCGACGGATCTCGTCGTAGGGATGCGACGCATCGGTGACCTCGACCGTCGTACCCGTCATCAGTGCAGCGCCCTGGAACACGCCCTGCAGGCGCGGCACCAGCGACTCGTGGAGATGCCGGGCGTCGGCCGAGCGAGCCACGCACGTCATCGCGGCGCGCTCCGGGATGATGTTCGGTGCCGCCCCGCCGTCCGAGACGATGGCGTGCATGCGCACGTCGTCGCGGACCTGCTGACGCATGGCGTCGATGCCCGCGAACGCGAGTCGCACGGCGTCGAGCGCGTTGCGCCCCTCGAAGGGGGCCATCGCCGCGTGTGCGGGCGTCCCCGTGTACACCACCTCGAGCTTCACGCTGGCGAGCGTGGCCATCCCCGCCTGGTCCAGGTGGTACGGATGGATCATCAGGGCGGCGTCGACGCCGTCGAACACGCCCGCCTCGAGCAGGATGATCTTGCCGCCACCGCCCTCCTCGGCGGGCGTACCGATCACGAGCAGCGATCCGTCGAGTTCACCCATCACCGGCGCGAGGGCGATCGCGGCACCCGCGCCCATCGTGGCGATCAGGTTGTGGCCGCACGCGTGGCCCAGCCCGGGCAGCGCGTCGTACTCGCACAAGAGCGCCACCGTCGGACCGCCGGGGCGGCCGTCGAGGCGCGCCCGGAAGGCCGTCGGGAGGCCACCGACGCCGCGCTCGACCGCGAAGCCGCGCCGTTCCAGCGCATCTGCCAACCAGGCGCTGGCACGCTCCTCTTCGAAGCGGATCTCGGGATGGGCGTGTATGCGGTGACTCAGTTCGACGAGCGCGTCGCGCTCGCGTGCGAGCTCTGCCTCGATGCGGTCGATGAGGGGGTGGGCGTCGGCGTCGGCCATGTGGGGCTCCTTCGGGGCGTTCCTGGCTGCGGTGTCCCCGTTGTACCGCGGACATTCGTTCCTGGCGTGCACGCTCCGCACCGGGGTGCAATGGACGCACGTCCCACCTGACGCGGCGGTCAGGCGTTCGGGCGCTGCCGAGCGCGTGCGAGCCTGGCGGCCGGCGGAAGGGTTCGTCATGCCCGAGGACCTCCAGGCCCTGATCGATCGCGTACAACGAGATGCCGTCGACGAGGGGCAGCGCCGAGCGCGTGCCATCGTCGCGGAGGCCGAGGCCACGGCGGCCTCACTGGTGCGCGACGCCGAGGCGAAGGCGACGGCGATCTTGGAGCGCGCCGAGCGCGACGCGCTCGCCTTCACGGAGCGCAGCAGCGCCGCCCTCGACCAAGCCGGTCGCGACCTGCTCATCTCCGTCAGTCAGTCGATCGAGCGTCTCCTGGCCGCGCTCGTGCACGAGTCGCTCACGGAGACGCTCCAGCCCGACCTGCTTGCCGCCATGCTCGTCGCCATGTCGGACGCGTACGGCGCGCGCGGCGGACGCGAGCGACGCATGACGGTCCTGCTCGCCCCAGACGACCTCGACGCGCTCGTGCGCCTCTACGCGCAACGGCTGCGCGAGCGGCTCCCGCATGGTGTCGAACTGCGCCTCGACAACAGTGTCGTGAAGGGCTTCCGCGTCGCGATCGTCGACGAGCACGTCGAGCACGACTTCACCATCGACGCCATCGCCGACGCCCTCACGCACCACCTGCGACCCCATCTGGCCCGCATCTTGCCGCGGTCGCACGACGCCGCTGAGCGCCTCTGATGCTCGCATACCTCCTCGCCAGCTTGCCGCCGGCGCGCCCGACGACCCGTCCGGAGATCACCCCACGGGCGTTCCTCGAGGCGTGTCGAGGCTTCGTGACGCCGACGCGATTGCGCGACCTCGCGGACGTCCTGCGGCTGCCGCCCGAGCCCGAGCCCGAGAGTGCCGGTGCCTCGGGACCGTGGGACGGTCACGCCGCCGGCCCCCGGCGCGGCCGCGCGACCCGCGCCTGGTTCGACCTCGAGGCCCAGGTCGACGCCGCCGTCGCCCGCGCGCGCAGCCAACGAGCGAAGCGCGACCTGCGCAACGTGCGGCGGGACCCGGTCGGGTACCGCGTCGACGTGGTGCAGTCGGTCGCTGCAGCCTTCGCCTTGCCGCACCCCGGTGTGCGCGAGCGGGCGCTCGACGCCCTGCGTTGGCGGCTCGCCGACGAGTTCGCCGCAGCAGACCCGGACGCGTTCCCCGCGCTCCTGGCTCGCGCCGTGCACCTGCGCCTGGCATGGCGCCACGCGGGCTGGGACGCCGAGGTCGGCTGGGCGGCGCTCGAGGCGAGCATGCGCGAGATCGAGGCGCGCAGTGCCTAACGTCGGTCGCATCGTGGCCGTGAGCGGGTCGCTCGTCACCGTCGCCTTCGATCGACCGGTGATGCTGAACGAGGTCGGCTACGCGCTCGTCGACGACCTGCGCCTGAAGGCCGAACTCATCCGCGTCCGGGGCGCCTACGCCGACCTGCAGGTCTTCGAGGACACGGTCGGCCTGTACGTCGGCGGGCGCGTCGAGTTCACGGGCGAGATGCTCTCTGCCGAGCTCGGCCCCGGCCTGCTCGGCCAGGTGGTCGACGGCCTCCAGAACCCCTTGACGCTGCTGGCCGAGACGAGCGGCGCCTTCTTGCCGCGCGGTCGGTACCTGCTGCCGCTCGACCGCGAGCGCCGCTGGGCGTTCACGCCGCACGCCCGGCCGGGCGCCGCGGTGCGCGCCGGCGACACCCTCGGGAGCGTGCCCGAGGGCGCGCTCGAGCACCGCGTGATGGTCCCCTTCGGAGCACTCGGCTGGTGGACCGTTCGCTGGCTGGCGCCGGCCGGCGCGTACGGCGTCGGCGACGTGGTCGCGACGCTCGTCGACGACGGCGGTCGCGAGCTCGACGTGACGCCGATGCAGCGCTGGCCCGTCAAGCGACCGATCGTCGCGTACCGTGAGCGCCTCCGACCGGACGAACCGCTCGTGACGCAGATCCGCATCATCGACACGCTGTTCCCGGTGGCGCGCGGCGGCAGCGCCTGCATCCCTGGCCCTTTCGGGGCGGGCAAGACCGTGCTGCAGCAGCTGATGAGCCGCCACGCCGACGTCGACGTGGTGGTGATCGCCGCCTGCGGCGAGCGGGCGGGCGAGGTGGTCGAGACGCTGCGCGAGTTCCCGGAGCTCGTCGACCCGCGCACCGGGCGGAGCCTCATGGAGCGCACCGTGATCGTCTGCAACACCAGTTCGATGCCGGTCGCCGCGCGTGAAGCCA
>SLSM01000303.1 GCA_007130445.1 Trueperaceae bacterium
CGAGGTTGATGAGCATCATCACCATGCCGACCGCGCCGCCCAGGCCGAAGCGGAAGAACTGGAACGCCGTCCGGTAGGTGTAGATCGACACCACCTCCGTCTGGAAGGCGGGACCGCCGCCGGTGAGGAGGAAGGGCGTGAAGGTGTTGAAGGTCCAGAGGGTGATCAGGATCAGGACGGTGATGATGTGGGTGGTGATGAGCGGCAGGATGATGTCGCGCAGCTTCTGCCAGGGGTTGGCGCCGGCCACCGAGGCCGTCTCCAGGTGGCTCGGCGGGATCGAGCCGAGCGCCGAGGAGAAGAGCAGCATGCTGAACGCCGTGCCGCGCCAGATGTTGAAGATGATGATCGACGCCATCGGCAGCGCCAGCAGCCAGTCGGGGTTGCCGAGGCCGATGTTGCTCAGGATCAGGTTGAGGGTGCCGTCGTCGCGGTCCAAGAAGGCGAACCAGGCGAACGCCACCACCACGTCGGGCATGATCCAGGCCAGGATCGCGAGCGTCTGCACCGTGCTCTGCACCCAGCCGCGCTGGTTGTAGAAGAACCACGCCAGCACCAGGCCGAGCAGCGCCTGGCCGAGGATGGCCGAGAAGAACACGAACTGCCCCGTGAGCAGCAGCGAGGCGCCGAACTCGCCGGAGTCGAGGAAGCGGCTGGGGTCGAAGAGGCGCAGGTAGTTCGCGAACCCGACGAACTCGGGGTTGAGCGCCGTCCGACCGGTCAGGGTGCGGTTGGTGAAGCTGACCGCGGCGATCCAGAAGAACGGCAAGATGATGAACGCGAAGACGAACACGCTCGCCGGCAAGAGGAAGAGCAGGCCGGCCGGGATGGACAAGATACTGCGCCGTTGCACGCGTGCCTCCGTCGGGGGATAGGGGGCCGACACCGATAGGTGTCGACCCCCCGAACGTCCTGGTCGGTCAGTTGCCGAGCAGGTCCACGACGTTGTCGGCGCCGGCGATGTCGGCCACCGCGCGGGCGTAGGCGTCCATGGCCTGCATCGGGGTCATCTCACCCGAGATCACGCGCTCGGTCATGAGCTGCGCCTGGAACGAGATCTCCGGGTAGACGGCCAGGTTCGGCCGCGCCGTGGTCAACGGGCCGAGGGCGGCGGCGGTGTCGGTCAGGAACTGCACGCCGGGCACCGGCACGTCGTCGCGCACGCGGATGCGCGGCTGGTACTCCTGGGCGGCGGTGAGGGCCTCTTGGCTGTTCATGAAGGCCATGAACTCCCAAGCCAGCTCGCCGTTGTTCGAGTTCGGGTTGAGCACGAAGCCCGTGCCGCCCGAGATCGTGACGAAGTCCTGGCCGCGCAGGCCCATGCCAGGCGCTTGTGCCGGCATCTTGGCCCAGGTCATGACCTCGTCGCGGTTGGGGACGGCGAACTCCTGCCCGGGCGCGGTGGGGCCGCGGTAGAAGAAATCGCCCTCGACGAGCAGCGCGGTGGTGCCGTCGCGGAAGTTCGCGAAGGAGCGGTTGCGGCCGTCTTGCAGCAGCTGCAGGCGGGGATCGCCGAGCTGCTCGTCGACGTAGACCGTGCGATAGAACTCCAGCACGTCCAGGATCCCCTGGCTCCGCGTGATCCAGCGATCCTGGTCGTCGGTGAGGAAGTGACCGGTGCCGAGCAGGAGCATGAAGTAGCCCTGCATCGTGGTCGCCTCGCCCATCGCGGTGCCGGCGTTGATCTGGAGCGGGAAGCTGTCGGGGTTGGCCTCCTTCAGCGTCCGCGCCGCATCGAGCAGGTCGTCCCACGAGGTGGGCTGCCAGTTCGCTGCGTCGTCGATGCCCGCCTCGGCGAGCTTGTCGTGGCGCACGAAGATGACGCGGTAGTCGGTGCCGAGCGCGATGCCGTAGCGCTGGCCCTCGAACGAGGTGAGACCCTGCAGGCCGACCGGGATGTGGTTCCACCCCTCCCAGTCGTTCACGGCGTCGCCGCCGACCGCGTCGAGGGGCATCAGCATGCCGCCCTCGACGAACTCGGGGATCCAGAAGCCGTCGAAGCCCATGACGTCGGCGCCGGCGCCGACCGACAGGTCGAGCGCGTACTGCTCCTTGAGCGCCTCGTCGCTGCCGCCGAACTCGATCAGGTTGACGGTGACGCCAGGGTTGCGGGCCTCGAACTCCGGGATCGCGAAGTTCTGCAGCCACTGGACCTGTAGGTCGTTGACGCCGCCGGCGACCATGCGGGCGGTGATGGAGATCGTCTGGGCGAGGGCGCTGCTCGTCATGGCCAGCAAGCCCGCCGCCAGGACGGCGAGGATGGTGGTGCGGAAGCGTTGGCTGATCATCGTTCCTCCATGGGTCGTACGTGAGTGCGTGCGCGGCTGTTCGCGCGTTCCACGCGGCCATTCTCGGTCAGCTGTTCGCCTCCTCTCTCGCTGGCACCAGTTCCAGCGTGATCACGCCGGATGGCCCGAGCGTCAGGTCGAGGCCGCCGCCGATCGCTTCGAGCGTGGCCTCCCGCGTCTCGTCGAGTCGCACGAGGTGCACCTCGTGCAGGGGGTGTTCGGCTTGGAGTCGACCCGTCACCCTGACCGGGGCCGGGTTCCACACGCGCACGATGGTGCCGCGGCCGCGCTCACTGCCCGGCTTGAAGGCCGAGAGGGTGAGTGGCGGCTCGAGCGAGAGGCCGGCGGCGCCGGTCGCACCGCCCGTCGCCAGCACGCGCGCCGGCGCGACGAAGCGCTCGGCCTCGAGCGCCAGCGGCCCCTCCCACCAGGCGCCTTGGTATGGGACGAGCGCGAGCTCGAAGCGGTGACGGCCGTGACATTGGGCCTCGGGGGTCGGCAGTGCGGGCCCGGCGCCTTGCGGTCGGGACGCGAGGTCGTCGCGCGAGAGCCAACCGACGCAGCGCAGCAGCGTGACGGCGAGATCGACGCCCGTGTCGGTCGGGATCGCCTCGTACTCGGTCAGGCCGCGATTGAGGACCGCGAGACCGTGGTCGCCGTCGTCGACCGCCACGAAGCGGCGCTGGTGGTTCGTCGCCACTGGGCGCTGGAACCAGCCCTCGCCCGCGGGTGGACGCACGGCGCGCGCGAGGACGTCGAAGTGGCCGTCGGCCCACACGTGTTCGGCGTGACGGCCGCTGGCGACGCGCAGGCGCAGACGGTGATCGCTGACGCGGTTGTCGACGGCCACCGCGAGCTCGAGCCGATGCGCGCCCGCGACGAGCGTGAAGGTGACCTCGAGGTCGAGCGTCGCCGCGCCGACGCGGCGCTCGCGGTCGTCGGCCAGCCGCTCCGGCAGCTCGAGTCGGTACGTGGCGCTCGCGCTGGCGCGCAGCGGCCCGCGCTCCAGGAGCCGCGGCGGTTGCAGGCTCGTGCTCGCCGTCGTGACGGTGTCCTCGGCGACGGGCGAGAAGTCGTACTCGTCGCCGGCGTCGCCCTCGTCCTCGAAGCGCAGGTGCAGCGGGTAGCCGACGCCGCTGGCCCTGTCGACGAGCGTCACCACGCCGCTGGCGTCGATCTCGACGCGCAGTGTGGCGTGCTCGAGCACCACGGCGCCACCCCGCTCGTGCGCCTCGGCGGCGCAGACTGGCGCGACGGCGGGCGCATCCTCGGCGCCACCCGTCTCGGCGCCACCCGTCTCGACCCGCACGCCGTTGATTCCGAGGGCTCGCAGGTCGCTCTGGAAGGTGAGCCGGACCCGTTCGCGCGCCTCGGCGGCGCGGCCGGGGGCCGTGCTCGGTTGCACCTCGAGCTGGACCGGTAGCGCGCGCCCCTCGCCGTCGAGCACGCGCAGCGTGGCGGCGCTGCCGGGCGGGAGCGACAGCTCCGTCTGGACGACCGCGTGCCCTGAGACCGGGAGCGGGTTGAACACCGCGAGGTGCGTGGCGCTGGAACGGTCGTCGCGCGGGTCGTCGCGGCTGTGCGCGAGGTGCTCGACGGCGCGGCGGCACAGGTCGTCGCCGAGCTGCGTCACCTGCTCGAAGCGGGTGAGCATCTCGCGGTGGACGGGGTCGATCGAGCAGCCGCAGATCGAGTCGTGCGGGTGGTTCAACAGGAGCGTGCGCCAGGCCACGCCGAGCAGCGCTCGCGAGTCGGCGGCGCCGGCGCGCAGCGCGAGCGCGGCGAGCGGCTCGGCGTAGCGCTCGAGCAGGGTCTCGGCGCGGTGGTTCGCCTGCTTGAGGACCATGCGGGCCGAGAGGACGCCCGCCAGGACGTGCTGATAGCGGCTGCCGCGGAACTCGCCGCGGTGCGTGGCGAGGTCGGCGCCCTGCGCCTGCGCGGAGCGCACGAACTCCTCGACGTCGGCGTGGACCACGTCGACGTTCGGGAACGCGCCCGCGAGGTCGCGCACGATGGCGGGCACGTTGGGTTGCGGGAACAGGTGATCGGAGCCGTTGAGCATCAGCAGCGCCGGCCCGGTGGCGTAGGCGTCGATGCCGCCCTCGAGCCGCTCCACCGACTCGCGGAGCCAGGTCGGGAACTCCTCGTCCAGGTCGCTGCCGCCGTAGAGCACGGCCGCGAACTGCCGCCGCGCGCGCTCCGCGTCGTAGGGGTCGCGCAGCTCCCAGTCGTGATGGCCGATGCTGGCGGCCGGCGAGTAGGTGCCGAGGAGGTGGACGGCGAACACGTGCGCGGTGCCGTCGGCGGACTCCCACGTGAACTCGCCCCGAAGCCGTTCGCCCTCGTCGCCGACGCCGCGCTCGAAGACGATCGCGTCGAGGCCGAAGCCGCGCACGATGAGCGGGAGCTGGGACACGTGACCGAACGAGTCCGGCGTGTACGCGACCGGCATCGGTGGGCCGAAGCGGCGACACGTGGCGCGGCCGAGCGCGAGGTTGCGGATCAAGGCCTCGGGGCTCACGAGGAACTCGTCGGCGAGGACGTACCAGGGGCCGATCCGGAGGCGGCCGGCGCGGACCTGCGCCGCGAGCGCGACCGCCCGCTCGGGCCGCACCTCCAGGTAGTCGTCGAGCACCACGGCCTGGCCGTCGAGCGTGAAGCGGCGGTAGTGCTCGTCGCCCTCGAGCAGGTCGAGGACCTGGTCGATGACGTCGACGAGCCGAGCCCGGAAGGCCTGGAAGGGGAGGTACCATTCTCGGTCCCAGTGGGTGTGGGGGACGAAGTAGACCGTCCGTTCCGGCGATGTCATGGGCTGGACTCCCTGATCACCAGCGTGTGCCCGACGAGGCGGTGGCCTGCGCCGGAACCGTGGTCGTCGATGGCGGCGAGCAGGAGCTCGACCGCGTTGCGGCCGAGCGCGTGGGCGTCGAGGTCGACGCTGCTGAGGCTCGGGTCGGTGTAGCGCGTCAGGTCGTCGTTGTTCATGCCGACGATGGCGACGTCCGCCGGGACGCTCAGTCCGCGCTCCTTGAGCGTCCTCATGGCGACGAGGGCATGGGGATCGGCGACGGCGACGACGGCATCGAGCGGTTCGCCCTCGTCGAGGCTCCGCTCGAGCAGCGGACGCACCGCCTCCGGCGGTCCGTCGACGTGGAGCACGCGCGCCTCGACGCCGGCGTCGGCGCAGGCGGAGCGGAACCCGCGCTCCCGGTCTTGCGCGAAGGTGCGGTGCGCCGGACCGTTGAGCAGGAGCGGCGATCTGCGTCCCGAGGCGAGGAGGTGCTCGGCCGCGTCGCGCGCGACGGCGACGTTGTCGTTGTCGACGGTGCTCACGCCGGCGACCGGGCTGCGCCCGAGCAGGACGTGCGGGAAGCCGGCCGCCACGACGTCAGCGAGGAGTGCGTCGTCGTCGCTCGGGTTCATGAGCACCACGCCGTCGGACCAGCGCTCCGCGATCAGGCGCTTGAGGATGGTGCGCGCCTCGGCCTCGTCTTGCGGGACCGTGACGGTGAGCGTGAAGCCGCCGTCGCGGGCGCCGTCGTGGAGACCGCGCAGGAAACGCGTGAAGAAGCCGCTCGTCAAGGTCGCGCCGAGGGCGGGATCGAGGAGGTGGAGCGACCAGGTGCGGCCGCTCGAGAGGCTGCGGGCGGCGCGCATCGGGTGGTAGTCGAGGGCCACGGCGGCGTCGAGGACGCGTTGGCGCGTCTCGCTGCGGACGCGTGCGTCGGCGTTGAGCGCCAGCGACGCGGTCGAGACGGAGACGCCCGCTCGGCGAGCGATGTCGCGAATCGTGCTCACATCCCCTCCTGCACACAATCGAACCGGTTCGATATCGGGCGCCGGAAACACCGCGGTGCGCTCGTCGTCATGCTGTCCGTGCCTCGATGGTAGCCGGGGCTACGAAGCGCGTCAAGGCATTGCGTAGGGGGATCGAGCACACGGCGCATCGAAGGCAGTGTGCCCCGCATACGTCAGGCGGGTGTCACGCGGCACCGACGTCGCGACGGCGACGTCCTACACGATGGTGCGCGGAGCGATCGGTCGACGCTCGGCGAACGACCGCTCGGCCGCCTCGCAGGCCGCGAGCACCGCGAGCCCCTGGTCGATCGAGGGCGACGGCGTCTCGCCCGTGTGCAGCGCCGCGACGAACGCCCCGAGTTCGGCCCGGTACGCGTCCGCGAAGCGCTCGAGGAACCACGGCACGTGCGCTCGCTCGATGCGCCCCTCGCGGTAGAGCGTCAGGCGATCGAGCTCGTCGGCGCGCACGCTGCCCTTGCCGGCGCTGCCGCCGACCTCCAGCACCGTCTCGTAGCCGTAGCCGGAGCGCAGCCGGTTCTCGATCACGCCCACCGCGCCGGACGCGAAGCGCAGCGAGATCACCGTGGTGTCGGGCTTGCCCAACGCGACGAAGCGCTCGTCGGTCATGGCGGCGCCGACCGTGTACACCTCGTCGATCGGCCCCGCGACGGCGAGTGCCAGGTCCATGTCGTGGCTCAGGGTGTCGTGGAAGATGCCCGCGGAGCGCGCCATCGCTTCGAAGCTCGGCCCCTGCGGGTCGGCCGTCACCGACCGGAAGGTCTCGACGCGACCGAGCGCCCCGGCGTGCACGTGGTCGAGCAGGCGCGCGATGCCGGCGTCGAAGCGGCGCTGGAAGCCGATCTGGAAGGGAACGCCTGCGGACCGCACGCGCTCGGCGACGGCCGCTGCCTCGGCGGACGAGACGCCGAGCGGCTTCTCGCAGAACACCGCCTTGCCGGCGCTCGCCGCGGCCTCGATGAGTGGACCGTGCGTGTGGGCCGGCGTGGCGATCACCACCGCCGTGATGCGCTCGTCATCGATCGCCGCCGCGGCGTCGGTGCCCGTCTCGATGCCTGGCGCGAGCGCGGCGGCGGCCGAGGCGAGTGCCGGGTCGGCGTCCACGACGCGGCGCAGCGCAGCCCCGGGTAGGGCCGCCAGCGTGCGGGCGTGGAAGGCGCCCATCAGACCGGCGCCCAGCAGGGCGACGCCGATCGGTTCGTGCGCTGACGGGTCGTGCGTCGCGTGGGCGTCGAGGCGCGTGGTCATGACCGAGAGTGTGGCATGCGCGAGGGCTCGGGACCACGTGCCTCGGTCCCTCCGATCGCCCCTCAGCCGCGCGTTGCGGCGGCGATCGCGTCCCAGTCGCCGGCGAACGCCTCGCACGCCTCGTCGACGAGCGGCTGCGTCAGGAAACGTTCGACGTCGCGTTCCCACACGAAGCATGCAGCGACGCCCATGCGGGCGTACGTCGCGATCTCCGTCGCCTCGTAGATGCCCGTGCAGAGCTCCACGTCGTACCCCTGCGCGTCGACGAGGTCCTGCATCCCCGCGACCTCGTCGTGCTTCGAGGCGATGCCGGCGCGCTGCAGCATCCCGCCGTAGGGCGCCACCATCGTCGCGCCGGCCGCGACGGCGAACGCGAGCCAGGTGGCCGTCGGCACGATCGTGGCCATCGGCGCGACCCCGCGGTCGCGCAAGGTTCGCAGCACGCCGAAGCCCGCGCGGGTGGCGGGCACCTTGATCCCGATGCGCTCCGCGTCGATCGACAGCATCTCGTCGGCCTCGGCGAGCATGGCCTGGGTCGAGGCGTCGCGCAGTTGGTACCAGGCGTGGTCGGCGATCGTGAGCAGCTCGGCGAAGAGCTCCTTGGGCGCGCGCCGCTCGGCGGCGACGACCGCAGGGTTCGTGATCACGCCGCGCCAGATGCCGAGCGCCATGTGCTCCTCGACCCGTCGTGGGTTCGCGCTGGCCAGCCAGAAGTTCACGCCTGCACACCCCTCTCGCGCCCGAACACGGCCGCCCCGACGCTGCCGGAGAAGCGACCCAGCGCCGCGGGTACGACCTCGACGGCGATCCCGCACGGCCGCCACTCGACCTCGGCCAGCTCGCGCTCCAGCGGGTCGAACAACAGCGTACCTGCCAGGACGAGGCCGCCACCGAGGATCACACGCTGGCAGTCGAACGCGTTGACGATCGAGGCGATGCCGACCGCCAACGCGCGGATCATGTGGCGCCAGTCCGCCGCGGCGTCCGCCTCGCCGCGTCGGGCGGCGGCGACGATGGCCTCGTTCGATGCGTATCGACCGCCCGTGCGCGCGGACGCGTACGCGTCCCCGACGTGCCACTCGAGCGAGCCGGGCGTCGGGAACACGCTCGGTGCGCCGTATGGGTCCAGGCTGATGTGGCCGAGGTGGCCGGCCCGCCGGTTCGGGCCCTCGAGCAATCGGCCGCCCACGACGACGCCGCCACCGACCCCCGTGCCGAGCGTCAACATGGCGACATCGTGCGCACCGCGCCCCGCGCCGAGGCGGGTCTCGCCGAGGACCGCCGCGTGCGCGTCGTTGAGGACGGTGACGGCGGGGGCGTGCGCGGAAGCTCGGACCGCCAACTCCGCCGTCCAATCCACGCCCTCCAGGCCTGCCAGCTTGCCCGGCAGCGCCACGATGCGACGATGCGCGGCGTCGACGATCCCTGGCGTGGCCACCGTGACGGACGCCAGCGCGGCGCCGTCCGCCGTGGCCCGTGCGATGGCGCTGGCGACGACGTCGACGCGCGCAGCACGGTTGGTGGCTGGCTCGTCGGCGTGATCGACGAGCTCGACGAGGGCCTGGTGGCGCACGTTCGAGGAGTCGTCCACGAGGGAGACCTTGGCCGAGCCGCCGCCGATGTCGATCCCGAGGTGGTGCACGACCGCGTGCTAGCGCTCGCCCCACGCCCGCAGGAGGGCCGCCTCGGTCGCCTCGTCCATGCCGGCGGTCGCCTCGCCGTGCGCGTCGTGCCAGGCCAGCGTGTCGCGGATCGTGGTCGCCACGTCGGTGTGGCGAAGGCCCAGCGCGTGGGCGCGCTCGAGCGAGAACAGCGCGACGTCGCGCCAGCGGACCGGAGCCACCATCGGGAGCCCGGCCGGCAACGCCTCGTGCTCGCGCAGGACGTCCTCGGGGAGCCACTCGAAGCTGGCGTCGCTGCCCGTGATCGCGCGGGCGAGGTCGAGCACCTCGCCCCACGTGGTCGGTGCCTCCGGGCCGCTGGCGTTCACGGCTCCGACGGCGTCGCCCTCGGCGAGCGCCACCGTGAAGCGGCCGAGGTCGCGCGCGTCGACGAACGCCACGGGGAGCGCAGGCTCGATCGGTGCGACCATGCGACCGCCGCGGCGGACGCGCCGGAGCCACCAGGTGAAGCGGTCGGTGTAGTCGTACGGACCGACCACGAACGTGGGGCGTATCGACAGCACCTCACCCGTGAACGCCTCGTCGGCCGCACGCTCGCACAACACCTTGAGCCCGCCGTAGGTCTCGCCCGTGATGGTCTCCGTCGTCGGGTCGTCGAGCGTTCGCAGGGGCGCGTCCTCGCGCACCGGTGGCGTGGCCCGCGGACCGTCGTAGACCGACGCCGTGGAGATGAAGAGGTACCGGTGCGCGCGTCCCGACAGCCGCTCGGCGCTGGCGCGGACCTGGCGGGGTAGATAACCGCTGACGTCCACCACCACGTCCCACGCACCGTCGAGCATCGAGAGATCGCCGTCGCGATCGCCCGCGACGTGGCGCACGCCCGGTGGTATCGGCGAGGTACCGCGCGAGAAGACGTCCACCTCGTGGCTCGCGGCGAGGGCGGCCTCCACCACGTGCAGGCCGATGAAGCGTGTGCCACCGAGTATGAGGATGCGCACGGAGTGACCTCCAAGGGGCGCAGGTGCGCCGCATCGACGATGTCAGGCAGCGTATCGCAGCGCCGGGGCCGTAGCACGGTATACACGCTCGCTGGTGCGAGCGCAGCATCGTGGAACCACGTGTACGCTGGCTCGCACCGACGGCGCGGGCGGCGGTGCACACGAGCGGCGCAGTCGCGCGCCGGTTTCACGTCGGACCCCATTCGGCGCGTGGCACCGCTGGAGAGGATCGACCATGACGAACGACGACCGCATGCAGACGCCGAACGTCACCGACGACAGCCAACGCATCGACCTGGGGAGCCTGAGCCACGACGACCTCGTGGGCGCCATCCTCTTCGACCGCCATGAACGCTCCGTCGGCGAGGTCGTCGATGTCACGACGGATGCCGATGGTCGCGTCGAATCGATCGTGACCGACATCGGAGGCTTCTTGGGGCTCCTCAGCCACCGCGTCGCCTTGAACGCCACGCAGGTCGGCGTCCAGCGCGGCGACGACGGTGCGCCACGGCTGCAGCTCGCGTTGAGCGAGCAGGAGCTGCGCGACCTCCCCGAACTCCCCATCCGACCGATTCCGCCCGGGGTTGCGGGCTATCGCTCCTGACCCGATCGTGCTGCGAGCGCCGCGGTGACGGCCGCGGCGCTGCGCCGCATGGTCGCCAGCGGGTCCTGCGGTGCGTCGTGCTCGACCAGCAGCCAGGGCACGTTGGCGACCTCGGCCGCCGCCAGCAAGGCCGCCAAGTCGAGTTCTCCGTCACCGACGTCCACCCAGGGCGGGTCGTCGCCTCGCCGCAGGTCCTTGACGTGGAGGCGCGCGACGCGTCCACCCCAGGTCGCGAGCCACGCCGCGGGGTCGTGCCCGACCCTCAGCAGCCAGCCGGCGTCGAGTTCGAGCGAGAGCCGCTCCGGCCCGGCCGCCTCGGCGAGCACCGTGAAGCCGTCGCTGCCGTCGACGCTCTCGAGCTCGAAGTCGTGGTGATGGTAGGCCAACGCCAACCCCTCGTCGGCGAGCGCGCCGCCGATGGCGGCCAGTTCGCGACCGAGGTCGGCCCAGCCGTGGGCCTCGCCCGGTCGATCGGCCGGGGCGAGCCAGGGCACGACGATCAGCGGCGTGCCGAGCGCTCGATGCTCGGCGACCACACCGGCGAAATCGCCCCTCAGGTCCGCCAGCGCCACGTGGGCCGAGGCGAGTTCGAGGCCAGCCTCGTCCAACGCGGCGCGTAGCTCGGCCGCCTCGACGCCCTGCGTGCCCACGCTCTCCACACCTGCATAGCCGGCGTCGGCCACCGCTGCGAGCAGTGCTCCCAACGGCAACTCGGCGTTGCGGACCGTGTAGAGCTGCAATCCGATCGAGGGCCGTGTCATGCGGCCACCTCCTGGGTCCAGCCGAGCGCTTCGAGGTCGTCGGCCGTGAGCGGCGACGGGCGCTCGGGGCGGCTGGCGATCGCCATCCGCTGGCCTGCCGCAAGCGACGTGAGCCCTCCCTCGAGCACGTCGAGCACGTGCGACGCCAAGGCGCCCGACGCGCGCGGGGCGCGCCCGGCACGGTGCGCTTCGAGCAGTTCCAGGGCGCCGATGCCGCGGGCGTTGTGCGCGAAGCCGGGCACGGGCGGCACGTCGCGCCAGGCCGCGTCGGCAGACGTGCGAACGCGCACGGGGCCGGCGAACGTGTTCGGGTCGGGCAGCGACAGCGTGCCGCGCTCACCGAACACCTCGAAGCGGGGCAGGTCCGAGACGCCCACGTCGAAGGTCGTGAGCAGCGTCGCCAGCACGCCCGAGTGGAAGCGCAGCAACAGCGTGACGTGCGTGTCGACGTGCACGTCGAACGACTGTCCGGCCTTGGGTCCCTTCTCGATGGTGCGACGCGGCGACGTGCGACCCCCCTCGGCGCTGACGCTCGCGACCGGCCCGAACAGCGACACCATCGCGGTCACGTAGTACGGGCCCATGTCGAGCAGCGGACCCGCGCCCGGGAGATAGAAGAACGACGGGTCGTGGTGCCAGCGCTCGGGCCCGTTGGTCAGCATGTGCGCGACCGCGGCGAACGGTCGGCCGATGACCTGGTCGTCCAGCGCCGTCCGCGCGGTCTGGTAGCCGACGCCGAGGAACGTGTCGGGCGCGCCGCCGAGCGCGAGGCCGGCTTCTTGCGCGAGCTGCACGAGCGAACGTGCCTCGGCGGCGGTCGCGCTCAGCGGCTTCTCGCTGTAGACGTGTTTGCCGGCCGCGAGCGCACGACGGTTCACGTCGAAGTGCGCGCCCGGCACCGTCAGATCGATGACGAGCTCGACGTCGTCGCGCTCGAGCAGCGCCTCCGGTGACGACGCGTGGGGCACGGCGAACGCCTCGGCGCGCTCCTGTGCACGCGCCAGATCGAGGTCCGCCACCGCGACGAGCCTCGCGTTCGGCGCGTTCGCGAGGGTTCGCGCGTACGCGGGGAAGATGGTGCCGCTGCCGATGATGCCGATGCCGACGCTCATGCTGTCTCCTTCGTCATGCAACCGCCCTCCATCGTACGACCTGGTCGCGCCGGGTGCCGAGGGACACCTGCCGCCCGTCGCCCCGCGCCCGACACGATGCCGTAGGCTGTGCGCCGACGCCCACAACGAGGCGCCACGGAGGTGGTCGATGATGGAGCACGCACGCGCGTGGTGGTGGCTCGTGGCGTTGGCGGCGGGCGTCGCGCTCGCGCAAGCACCGGTCTACGTTCCCACGGGGACGCTCGACGCGAGCCTCGATGGTGAAGCGGTTCGCTTCAGCACGCATGCCAACGTGGTCCCCGAGCCGGGCCGCCCCATCCAGGACGCCTCTGCAGCCGACCTGGTGGAGGCGCTCAGTGGCTACGAGGTCAACACGGCGAGCTTCGTGTACACCGAACCGATGGTGATCGGTGGGGTGACGGCCCTCCCTGCGTCGCTGACCGTCGTGCTGCGCGGCGCGATCGATCCCGGCTCGCGCGACGATCGGCGCGAGTTGGTCGTGTCGTTCGGTCTCGACCCCGTGACCCTCCAGTGGGATGGCCGGGAGGAGCGCGTTGCCGTTGCGTTCCACCCGGAGCGCTGGAGCGCGTCGTCGTACTACCAGGTACTCGAACTCCACGCGTTCGAGCTCACGACGGTCGAGGCCACCGACGCCCACGTCCTGCGGGTGACGGGTCGGCTCGAGGCCACGCTGGTGTGGCGGCAGGGCGCCTTCCAGGTCACCGTCGACCCGACCAACACCGTCGACGTGACGGTCGACTTCGCGGCTCACCCCGTCGCCGGCGACGAGGTGCTGGTCCCGCTGCTGGAGGGCGCGACGGAGACGCGTTAGAGCTCGACGCCCGTGAGGCGCCAACCGAACCAGCGGCGCTCGAAGACGTACGTCACGTCACCGCCGATCAGCGGGCTGCGGGCCGTCACGGCGAACGTGTCCCACGAGCGGTAGCGGCGCACGGAGCGGTCGTGCAGCTCGCGGATCTCGCGCACGTCGAGCGCGCTCAGGCGACCCACGCCGAGCAGCTCGCGCAGCCCTTCGGGTGTGACGATCGCCTCCGCGACGGCGGCGGACAGGCCGGCCGAGAGGACGTCGGCGATGCGGGCGACGGGGGCCGGGGCAGCGCGGACCGCATCGGAGGTCGCGGCGCGCGTCTGGTCGGCCAGGCTGGCGCGGACTGCCGGGTAGTCGACCTGGCGCGCGAGCACGACGTCGTCGTTCGCAGCCGCCGCGTTCAGCAACGCGCCGAAGGCGAACAGCGGCGTGACGGCCAGGTACGCGACGAACGTGACGAAGGCGGCGATGAGGACGAGCGGGAGGGGTGAGCGTACGGCCATGGGGTGCCTCTCGGGGCGGGGACGCCGAGGCCGGCGACGCCGCGCGTCCCCCGATGATGGCAGGTCGGGCCACCGAACGGTGGCGCTCCGTGCGACGCGGCGTGCGCCGGCGGCCTCGCGGCGCGGTAGCGTTGGTCCATGCGGAGGGTCGTGTGACAGCTGCTTCGACCAGCACCGACGGCCGCGTCGTGCTCATAGCGGGCGCGGCGCAGGGCATCGGGCGCGCCGTCAGTGAGGAGCGCCTCGCTGCGGGCGCGTGCGTGGCGGCCCTGGACGCGGACGGCGCCGCCCTCGCGGACCTCGACGCGCGGGCCCGTGCTCGGGGCGAGGCCGGGCGGCTCTGGACCGTCGAAGGCGACGTCGCCGACGAGGCGGCCGTCGCGGCGGCCGTGGCAGGTGCCGTAGCGCGCTTCGGTCGCCTCGACGCGCTCGTCGTCGTCGCAGGGATCGGCGCCTTCGTCCCGCTCGCCGACCTCGACCTCGCCACCTGGCGCCGCGTGCTCGACGTCAACCTGACCGGCGCCTACCTGCTGGCGCGCGCCGCCGAGCCGCACCTCGCCGCCGCGCGCGGCGCGATCGTGACGATCGGCAGCACCCGGGCGCACCAATCCGAGCCGCACGGAGAGGCCTACGCGGCCTCGAAGGGGGGGCTGCTGGCATTGACGCATGCGCTCGCCGTGAGCCTAGGGCCAGCGGTGCGGGTGAACGCCGTGAGCCCCGGATGGATCGAGGTCGGCGACCGGCGGCCTGCCGCCGCGGCCCGGCTGGTTCACCACAGCGACGCCGACCGCGAGCAGCACCCCGCGGGCCGCGTCGGTGTGCCGGAGGACGTGGCGGCGGCCGTCGCCTACCTGCTCTCCGACGGCGCCGGCTTCGTCACCGGGCAGGAACTCGTGGTGGACGGCGGCATGAGCGTGCGGATGCGCTACGTGGAGTGACCATGCGCACCAGCACCGAAGCGCTCGTGCTCGGTCACGCGAACTGCGGCAGCCAACGCGCCTGTCGTTCGAGCATCTCGTCGACCAGCGCATGGATCTGCGGCAGCGTGCACGCGGCCGCCGTCAGCGGATCGAGGGCCACGGCGTGATGCACCGCATCCGTGTCGCCGCTCAGGGCTGCCTCGACGATGAGCTCCTGGACGTTGACGTTGGTTCGGTTGAGGGCCGCGAGCTGCGGCGGCATGGCGCCGACGATCGTGCCTTGCACGCCGTTGCCGTCCACCAGGCAGGGGACCTCGACGCAGCACTCGTCGCTCAGGTTGGTGATCGCGCCACGGTTGGGCACGTTGCCGTTGATGTGGACGGGGACGTGGGTCTCCATGGCCTCGATGATGTACGAGCCGTACTCGTGGGTGCGCACGGTCGGCAGCAGCGCGGTGCCTGCGATCAGGTCGTCGATCTCGCGCTTCGACTCGGCGAGCCGCGCGAGGCAGTGCTGCAGGTAGCCACCCGTGCGGCCCTGGCCGAACCAGGCGTCGGCCGGGTCGCTGAATCGCGGCACCAACTCCTCGAGGACGATCCGCTCGCTCTTGCGGAAGTAGGGCATGTACTCGCTGGCGTGGCCGCTCGACTCGGTCACGAAGTAGCCGAAGCTCTTCATGATGTCGACGCGTACGGGCTCCTGGGCGATCACCTCCGCGCGCTCGATCGCCTCCCAGATGCGCGGGTAGAGGTCCTCGGAGCCGCGCCTGAACTCGAGGTAGAACGCCTGGTGGTTGATGCCGGCGCAGCGGTAGATCACCTCGTCGTAGGGGACGTCGATCCAGCGCGCCAGCATCTCGCTCGTGCCCTGCACGCTGTGGCACAGGCCCACGTGGGGCCGGCCCGTCGCCGCGTCGACGGCCCAGCAGTTGGCGGCCATCGGGTTGACGTAGTTGAGCAGCAGCGCGTCGGGCGCGAGGTCGTCCATCTCGTCGCAGAGCTCGAGCAGCACCGGGATGGTGCGCAGCGAGCGGAAGACGCCGCCCGGTCCGAGCGTGTCGCCGACGCACTGCTCGACGCCGTAGCGCTTGGGAATCTCGATGTCGAGCGCGTACGCCTCGAGGCCGCCCTGCTGGAAGGTGGTGACGACGTAGTCGGCGCCCCGCACGGCCTCGCGGCGGTCCATGGTCGCTTCGACTCGGGCGGGGAGCGAGCGGCCGTCGATGAGCGCCTGCACCAGGTCGCGCGCCTGGGCGAGCCTCGCCTCGTCGATGTCCATCAGGCTGATGGTGCTGTGCTGCAGCGCCGGCGCGAGCAGGATGTCGCTGCAGAGGTTGCGGGTGAACACGGCGCTGCCGGCGCCGATCAGGGTGATCTTGGGCATGCTCGCTCCTTCGGCTGACGACCGGTCGCCTAGCGGTCAGCGTGTGCGCGATCGGCGCGTCCCGACAGCACGACGACGCCGTACGGCGCGATGGTCAGGTCGGGCGTCCCGTCGTGCTCGCCCACGAGCACGCGGTACCGGTCCGCGTCGATGCGCACCGTGCGCGCTGCGGCGGCGTGGTTCAGCACGAACAGCAACGCCGTGTCGCCCTGATGGCGGAGGGCGATCTCGACGCCGTCGTCGCGCCGCGGCGCGTGCCCGACCCCGCCGAGCGTGAGGAGGCGCTCGATCACGGCGTCGAGGAGCGCGTCATTGGCGACCGTTCCGAGGTACAGCGCGTGCCCCGCGCCGAAGGCGTTGACGGTCAGCGCCGCCCGACCCTGGTAGTGATCGCTGCCGTAGCGCCCGATCACGTCGCCGCCCTGCGGCGTCAGGATGTCGCACCAGACGCTGCCGGCGGCTCCGCGCACGGACGCGTCGGCGAGGACGATGGGGTTGCTCGCCCCCGCCGGGAGCGAGTCGTACTCCTCGACGACGACGCCGCAGACGTTCGCGAGCAGGCCCGGGAGCGGGCGGTCGACGACCACGTTGCCCTCGTCCTTCACACCGCTGCGCGCCGTCACGAGCAGTGCGCCGCCGCGCTCGACGAAGCCTTCGAGTGCCGAGGCCGTGGTCTCGCCGAGGACGTACAGGGCGGGCGCGATCACGACGGCGTACGCCGAGAGGTCGGCGGTAGGGGAGACGACGTCGACCGCAACGCCGCGCCGGTGCAGCGCACGGTAGAGCGCCTGGAACTGGTCGGGGTAGCTGAAGCCCGGGTTGTTCGCCTGGATCTCGAGCGCGAAGCGCGCGTCGTACGAGAGCACCATGGCGACGTCGGCCTCGACGGTGGCGCCGGCGACGTCCGCGCCGATGCGGCGGATCTCCTGGCCCATCGCCTTGACCTCGTCGTAGCGGCGTCCGGGGCGAGCGTCGTGCTCGAGCAACCCGTGCCAGTACTGCTCCGTGCCGTGCCTGGCGGTACGCCAACGGAAGAAGACGATGCCGTCGGCGCCGTGGGCGATCGCCTGGTACGCCCACAGCCTGATCTCACCTGGCTTCGGCGCGACGCTGACGATATCCCAGCCGCCGGCGCCCGCTTGCGCCTCCATCACCCAGAAGGGCTTGCCCTTGAGGCCGCGCATGGTGGCGTGCCCGAGTGCCAGGGCGCTGGGATCGACCTCCGGCTTGATGTCCCAGAACCCGCGCGGGTAGTTGTCCCACGACACGAGGTCGAGGTCGGCGGCGAGGTCGAAGTAGTCGATGAGCGGGTAGCGGAAGCCCATCAGGTTGTGCGTGATGA
>SLSM01000040.1 GCA_007130445.1 Trueperaceae bacterium
GCGTTCGTGACGGTCAACCTGCGCCTCGCCGGCGCCGTGTTCGACGTCCGTGACGCTCCAGCGGGCCGGACCGACCCGCGCAACGCCTGACGACGGACCCGGCGCTTCGGGCCGCTCCCGGCACCAGGGCCGCGCCGTGCGAGCGTCGCGACGCGCGCCTACCGCCCAGTGCCGGACTCCCGTTCCCAGTTGAAGCGGCGGTTGCGTCGCAGTGTCGGTCGGTCCCAGCCCGGCGACGGCGACGTCGTCGCAACCGGAGGCAGCCCACCGCCGCGCCGATAGAGCGCGAACACCAGCGGACCACGACGCTCGCTGCGTTCTGGTGCGAGCCCCGCTGCGAGCGCCCACGCGTCGACCTGCGCCGGCGCGGGGAAGCGCAACCCGGACGCGCGAAGAACGCCCTGCAGTGCGCGTCCGACGACGCTCTCGGCCCGCGCCGCGTACATCAACCAGAGCGGCGCTCCGTCGTGCAGCACCCGCGCAGCCTCGCCAAGCGCCGACGCTGCGTCGCTGAACTCGTTCAGGCTACCGCCGCTCACCGCGCCGTCGAAGACCGCGTCGTCGAATGGCAGCGCGAGCACGTCGGCCTGGACGAAGCGCACGTCGAGCCCCTCACGCCGTGCCAGGCGCTCGCCCTCGGCGAGGAACACGCGCGACACGTCCACGGCGCTCACATGCATGCCCTCGGCCGCCAAGGTCCGGGCGTACAGCCCGGCCGAGCAGCCCAGGTCGACGACGGCGCTCCCCGCCGCGAGGCCGAGGTGCTTGCGCATCGACGCGAGTTCGCGGTCCGTGTCGAACGCCCCGCCCGTCATGAGCGCCACGCTGTGCCGACGCCACAGTGGCTCGTAGAACCGCGCGGTGAGCCACAGGTGATTGCTCCACTGGGCCGGACCGGTCACGGCCCCGCCGTGCGCCGCGCGAGCGTCACAGGTTCCATCCGCCCGCCACCTCGAGGTGCGTGCCGGTCACGTACGACGCATCGGGCCCGAGGAAGTAGCGCACCGCGCCGACGAGCTCCTCGAGCGCGCCAGTCCGCCCCATCGGGATCTCGCTCAAGGGCTTCGTCACGCTGTTCTCCATGACGCCTGGGCTGACCACGTTGACGGTGATGGCGTGCGCCGCTTCACTGCGGGCCAGGGCCTTGGTGTAGAGGATCACCCCGGCCTTGGCGATCTGATACGCCACGATCGCCGGTCGTGCCTTGAGGAGCTCGGCGCCCGTGAAGCCGATGTTCACGATGCGCCCGCCGCCTGCGGCGCGCATGATCGGGATCACGCGTTGACAGGTGTAGAACGTCGCGTGGAGGTTGCTGTCGAACATGTGGTGCCAGGTCCCGGTGTCGAGCTCGGCCAACGGCCCCTTGTGGTAGTCGCCTACGTTGTTGACGAGGACGCGCAGGCCACCGAGCGCCGCTGCGGCGGCGTCGACCAGGTCCTGGGCCTCGCGCTCGTCGGTCACGTCGGCCTGGAGCGCGACGGCGCGCACGCCGGCCGCCTCGGCCAGGCCCACCACCGTCTCGGCCTCGCGGCGCGAGCCGCGGTAGTGCACCGCGACGTCGAGCCCCTCGCCGGCCAGCGCCAGCGCGACGGCGCGACCGATCCCCTTGGCCGAGCCCGTGACCAGGGCGCCGCCCCGGCCCGGCAGCGTGCGCCGCAGGTCGGGGTCGGTGCGCGTCGCCCGGTTCACGACGACCCGTTCGCGAACGACGCCGCCGCATCGCCGTCACCGGGCGTCCGCCCGCGCAGGGGCGGTTCGCGCAACGCGGGCGTGGAGAAACCGTGGCTCCGGTAGTGCTCGACCAGGCGCCTGGTCGGCTCGTTGAGGTCGAAGGTCGCCGCCTCCGCGGGTGTGCACCACGCGTACGCCTGCGCCTCGTCGTTGAGCGTCACCGCTGCCGAGGTGGCACGTGCGACGACGTTCACGAGGATGAAGTGGGCGTCGCGATGGAACTCCGGATGCGACACGGCCTCCTGCACCGGACCCCAGCACACGTCGCTCAGCGACAAGCCGGTCTCCTCGAGCACCTCGCGGTGAACCGCCTCGAGCAGCGACTCGCCCCAGTCGACCTTGCCGCCAGGGACGCCCCAGCGATCACCCCACTTGTGGGTGCGTATGAGCAGCAGCCGGGCGTCGGGACCTACGATCAGCGCCCCCACGGTCGCCAGCGGGTAACCCCGGCCCGGCTCGGGACTCGCTCCCTGCGGAGCGCCGTTCACGAGCGGACCGCCAGGTAGCGGACGAAGCGCACGGCGCGGATCGCCTGCACGACGAGCACGTAGGCGCCGCACGCGAGGACGAACCAGACGTATGCGAACGGGACGCCGAGCACGAGGCACACCCCGAGCGCGACGAACTGCGATGACAGCCCGAGGTTCACCAGGGTGACCGTTGAGAACAGGTCGGACCAGGCGAGCCGCACGTCGAGCGATGCGCGCTGCGGTGCGACGCCGGCGAGACGGCTGAAGAGGGCGTCGTCGAGGCGCGCGAGCCACCTGTCCTGCGGCGCCAAGAGCGCGTCGTACGCACCCTGGAACAGTGCGACCAGGCGCGGCGGGCCGCCGGCCGGGGTGGTGTCAGGGCCTGCCGGCGGGAACGCCTGCCGGAGCGCCGTGTAGCGGCGCTCGAGGTTGAAGTCCAGCGACAGGATCAGCGTGTGGACGAGCGCGGCCAGGGCGGCGAGGAGCCAGCCCCAGATGCCAGGACCGTACAGCGCCAAGGCGGCGAACAGCATCACGTTCACGACCGTGTCCAGCACGCTGTCGAGGTAACGGCCGAGCAGGGTGACGCGGTCGGTGGCGCGCGCCACACCGCCGTCGAGGCCGTCGAGCAGCGTCTTCACCTGGAGCAAGAGGGCCGCCCACGGCCATCCCTGCGGACCGAGCACCACCAGGCCGACCGCAGCCACGCCCACCGCGGTGTGCGTGAGCACGATCGCCTGCGGGTCGACGCCGATGCGGCCGAGCACCCCGACCAAGGCGTCGGTCAGCGGCCGAAGCAGCCGAACCACGACCTCGCTGCGCGGCCGCGCCTTGGCGGCCGACGCGACGTCGACACGCTCTGGTGGCGACACCACGAGCGCGCTCGAACCGTGTTTCGACCCACTCGCCCCCACGCGCCTCTTCACCTCCCTCTCACGCTACCAGTCGACGAGCCAGCGCGACCGCGGGCGTGACCACCGTCCGGTCGCCGCTGCGTACACTGACGTCATGACCATCCTGTCGGCGGTGCTCATGGCGGCCGCCCTGCTCGCGCTGTGGCGCGGCGTCTTGTGGCGTGGCCGGCCGCTCCCAGGCGTGACGCGGGCCGAGCCGCTGTTGGTGGGCCACCGCGGCGTCCGCGGGCACGTCCCGGAGAACACCGTGGCGGCCTTCCGGCGAGCGCTCGACGCCGGGCTCGACGGGCTGGAGACGGACGTCCAACGGACGCTCGACGCGCGTCTGGTGCTCGTGCACGACACGCACGTCGGCGCCGTCGCCGTGACCGCGCTCCCGTTCGACGCGCTGCGCGAACGCATCGCCGACCTCGCGACGCTCGACGACTGCTTCGAGGTCGTGCGGGCGTATCCCGGGACGTGGCTGAACCTCGAACTCAAGACCTGGCGCTGGTTCGCCCCAGCGCTCGTCCGCTCCGTGGCGCGCGCGGTCCGGTCGAGCGGCCTCGCCGATCGCACGCTGGTGTCGAGCTTCAACCCGTTGGCGTTGGCGATGCTGCGCGTGTTCGCGCCGGAGCTCCGCGTCGGCTACCTGTGGTCGAGCGACCCGGCGACGCCTCGTCTCTTGCGAACGCCGTGGCCCGCGGGATGGCTGCACGCCGACGCCCTGCACCCGCACCGCACGCTCGTGACGGAGGCGCTGGTGGCGCGGGCTCGCCGGCGCGGGCTCGCCCTGAACACGTGGACCGTGAACGACGCCGCCGACGTGGCCCGCCTGCGCGACATGGGCGTGAGCGGTATCATGGCGGACGATCCGACCGAGCTGCTGCGTGCAGCGCGAGGAGGCAGCAGGTGAGCGTTCAGCAGTTCAAGGTGATCACGTCGAACAGCCTCGAGCTCTTCGAAGAGCGCTTGAACGACTTCGTCGAGCAGATGAACCGCGACGACATCATCGTCGACGTCAAATTCGCGACCACGGCGCTGGCGAGCACGGTGGAGTTCAGCGCCCTCATCCAGTACCAGACCACCGAATCCTGGAGCTGAGCCGCACCGCGCGAGCCGCGACGCCGCACGGCGAGCACATGCGGCGCGTCGCGCGGTAGACTTCGTCTCGATGTCAGCCCCCCTCGTCCTGGCCGTCGACGACGAAATGGCCCCTCTCAAGGTGACCGAGATGAGCCTGCTCGCGGCCGGTTATGCCGTGTTGACCTTCGACGATGCTCGCGACGCGCTCGACGAGATGCTCGACGGTCTGCGACCGGACGTCATCGTGTCCGACATCAACATGCCGGCCGTCGACGGCTACGAGTTCTACCGGCGCGTGCGAGAGATACCCGAGCTCCGCGGCGTGCCCTTCCTGTTCCTGACGGCGCTCGGCGATCGTGCCAGCATGCGCAAGGGGATGGCGCTCGGCGCCGACGACTACCTCACCAAGCCGTTCCAGCGACAGGAACTCATCGACGCCGTGGAAGTGCGTCTGCGGCGCATCGCCGAACTCAGGCAGCCGCTCGAGGGCCTGGTCGCAGCGCGCGCTTTCGGACACCCGGTGGTCGAGAAGGACGGCGAGCGCCTCGACTGGGACTCGCTCAAGGCCATGGAGCTGCTCTTCTACCTGCTCGAGCACCGCAACGGCGTGACGACGTTCGAGGTCGCCGAGGCGCTGTGGCCCGGCAAGACCGAATCCAAGGCGTCGTCGTCGTTCCACACGACGCTGTACCGGCTCCGCAAGGTGCTCGGAGGTGAGCTCGTCGAGTCGGCGAACCGCCGCTACTACCTGCATCGCCGCTTCACCATCGAGTACGACGTCGAGAGCTA
>SLSM01000395.1 GCA_007130445.1 Trueperaceae bacterium
GAGCTTCGCGTGTCGCGGCGAGCGTGTCTCGCTGCGGCGGTCTGCGGTCACCGCGGGACCGTGTGGGAGGTCAGCGTCCGCGTCATGTCCGGCGCTGCGCGGTGTCGAGTCGTCCAGTCGTTCAGTCCAAGCCAGCCACCCAGATGAACGGCGTGCGCGTGTCGCGCAACCGTGGTTCGCACGTGTCCTCGATGGGAGCCATGAGGAGCGCCACGGGCTGGTCCCCGTATCGGTAGAGATGGTAGCGCGAGACGGCCGTCTGGCACGACGGTGGCACGTTGGGCGCATCGACCGAGAGGTGCACCTCGCCGCCCTCGAAGGTGAGCGTGCCGAAGGGGAAGCTCCCGGAGGGCGCAACGGTGTTCTCGGGTGTGCCGGCGAGGACGATGCTCCCGTCGGGATTGATCCGCTGGTACGCCATGCCGCCTGGTGCCATCAGGTCCGGTCGGCCCATGTACTGCTTCCAGATGCCGGCGGCCTGTTCGGCATGTGTGACCACCACATCGCAGGGATACGCCTCGTCCACCTCGTCGGGGCAGGGCACCAGCGGCTGGGCCAGCGCCGCCACGTCGGGATCCATCGCGAGCTCGGCGCCGGTGCCGCCGTAGAAGACCATGGGCCTGCTGAAGTCGCCTACGCGCGGCGCGCACTGGTCCTCGTTGGCGAGGCTGAAGGTGAGCACGACGGGTCGATCGCCGACGCGGATCAGGCGCAGCTCGTACATGCCTGGCGCGACGCACGCCGGCGGTGCAGGACCGTCGGGGTTCGCGGCGAAGGCCGCCACGCCATCCTCGAAGCGAACGGTTCCCGATATGCGAGCGTCGCCGGGCAGGCTCTGCACGATGGCAAAGGTGCCGTCTTCCCGGAACTCGGTGAATGCCATGTCGGTCGCGCCCATGTAATAGCGCCGCCATACACCAGCGATGGCGTCCATCTCCGTCACGACGACGACGCACGGCATCCCTTCGGCGGCGTCCTCACACGGCACGAGTGGCGGTAGGTTCGCCGTTGCGGCTTGGGCGGCGGCGTAGGAGAGCACGAAGCCGAGCAACAGCATGAGGGTGAAGCCTCTTCCAATGATCATGTGCATGCCGAACTCCTTCTCCGTGAAGTCGACGCGCCTGAGCGAGTCGTGGCCTATGGTAGGAACATGACGTTTCGAGAACGTTTCCGCATCGTTATCGGTTAGGGCGCCGTGAACGCGGCCCTGGACCTGTTGACGCTGGGCGGCCTGCGCATCAGGCTCGAGCACGAGCCTGTGGCGAACCTTGGCTCGCGCGCCGCAGAGGCACTGCTCGTCTACCTGGTGTGTCAGGGGCGGCCGCTCTCACGCGAGTGGCTGGCGGAGTTCTTCTGGCCCGAGCGTCCCCATGCGACGTCCCTCGGCAACCTGCGCGTGGCGCTGTACCGCCTGCACAAGGTATTCGCGCCCCATCTCGTCGTGACGCGCCAGAGCGTGAGCCTTCGGGACGACAACCTGCCGTACCTCGACAGCGCCGACTTCGAGCGGCTGCTGGGGCAAGGGCAGCGAGCGGAGGCCCTCGGCCTGTACCATGGCGACTTCCTCAGCGGTTTCTACCTGCCTGGCAGCCCAGCGTTCGAGGGGTGGGCCAACACGGAGCGCGAGCGGCTCCACGACCTGGCGTTGGCCGCGTACCAGGCACTCAGCCTCGAGCACGTTGCGAACGGCAGCACCACGGATGCCATCCGTTGTGCTCGCGGCTTGCTGAAGCTCGATCCCTTGCACGAGTCCACGCAACGCCTGCTCGTGCGTCTGCTCGCGCAGAGCGGCAGGCGTCAGGCGGCCATCGAAGGCTTCGAGACGTACCGGAATCGTCTGCACGATGAGCTCGGGCTCGAGCCGGACGGGGAGTCGCTGGCGCTGCTCGAGCGGGTGAGACACGGTTCGGAGCCAGGAGTCCACACCGTCGACGATGCCTTCGAACCTCCGCCAGCCGCACGGCTCGACGTTCCGCTGGTCGGCACGCCGCTCCTGGGACGGCAGGCGGAGCTCGATACCCTGCGGACCCAGCTCTCCCGTGCCGACTGCCGACTCGTCACCGTGGTCGCTCCTGGCGGCATGGGCAAGACGCGACTGGCGATCGAGGCTGCGCAACGCATGCGCCCGATGTTCCCGGATGGCGTCTGCTTCGTGCCGTTGGCAGGCGTCATGTCGCCCGACGCCATCGTGCCCGCCGTCGTGCAGAGCCTGGCCCTGACGCTGCCATCCGCTCCTGACGTTCGAGCTGGGCTGTTCGCGTACCTGCGACACAAGACGATGCTCCTCGTGCTCGACAACTTCGAAGGACTGCTCGAGGCGACCCCGCTGCTGCTCGAACTCCTGCACCACGCTCCCGGGGTGAAGCTGCTGATCACCTCGCGAGAGCGGCTGGCCGTCTCGGTGGAGTGGGTGCTGCCGCTGGCTGGCCTCGACGTGGACGAGGCGGCGATCGAGCTCTTCGTGCAACGCGCCAGCCGAGCCGCGCCCGCTTTCGACCCGAGCGACGGGGGAGAAGCCGTTCGCGAGCTGTGCCGACTGGTCGAGGGCATGCCGTTGGCCATCGAGCTGGCCGCGTCGTGGGCGGGCATCATGAGCTGTGAGGCGATCACGCGGGAGGTGCGGTCGTCGCTCGACTTCCTCACGGCGAACGTGCGCGACCTACCTGAGCGACACCGGAGCATGCGCAGCGTCTTCCACGCCTCCTGGACCTTGCTGACCCCTGAGGAGCAGGCGGTGTTCATGTGCCTCTCCGTCTTTCGCGGCGGCTTCACGGCGCTCGAGGCGCAGGCGGTCGCCGGCGCGACCTTGGGATCGCTGCGGACGCTGGTCGAGAAGTCGCTGCTGAGCACGGATGGCCGTGGTCGCTTCGCGCTGCACGAACTCATCCGCCAGTTCGCCGCCGACGAGCTCGCGGCGGCGGGTGAAGCGGAGGCGACGGCACGCAGGCACTTCGATGCGTACCTGGCGCTGGCCGAAGAGGCCGAGCCGCAGCTCTTCGGATCCGAGCAACCTGCCTGGCTGACGCGGCTCGAGAGCGAGTGGGACAACTTCCGGGCGGCACTGCATTGGGGCTTCGACGCCGGGCCCGACGACGGTGCCCTCGTCCGGCTGGTCGTGGCCTTGAGCTGGTTCTGGAGGCGAAGCGCCTTCCATGAGGCTCGTCACTGGCTCGAGCGGGCGTTGACGCTCGACGGGCTCGTGGCCCAGCACAGAGCCGAGCTGCTGTCGCACGCCGGTCACGTCGCCTGGATGCAGGCGCGCTGGGACGTCGCCGAAGCCGAACTCGAAGAGAGCCTGGCGCTATGGGACGAGCTCGACGCGCGGTCCGAGCACGGTGCTGCCCGCACGCGCTGCAGCCTGGCGATGACGCATTCCTGGCAAGGTGATCACGATACTGCTCGCGTTCTGCTCGAGGCTGCCCTGGTGGTCTTCGAGGAACGCAACGATCGCTGGTGGGTCGCCTTCACCTTGGCGATCGTGGGCAGGGTCGCCATCGAACAGAAGCGCTATGAGCGTGCGCAGGAGTGCCTCGCTGAGGCCGTGGCGATCTTCCGGCGCATCGGCAATCGGTGGGGCCTCGGGATGTTCTTGCAACCGGCAGCGCAACTGCACTTCGAGACGGGTGCGCTGAAGGAGGCGTGGGCGCTGGCCGAGGAGTCGTGCGCGTTGCTCGTCGAGGTCGGACACAAGCACGCGCTCGGGGGGACCTACCAGCTCCTGGGGAGGATCGCCCGAGCCGAAGGACGCGATGCCGAAGCCGAGAGGCACTATCGGTCGGGCATCGCCACCTATCGTGAGATCGGCCAAGACGTGTTCGCGGACCAGGTTGCAGCAGAACTCGCCGGACGCACGATCGAGGTGTGACGCCAGGTCAAGGGCCACGGCCGGGCGCCTGCCGTGTCAGTCCGCGATGACCTCGGTGACGAACGCGGGCAGCTTCGGCGGCGTCAGGCCCATGCTCTCGTACAACCCGTCCGGGAGGCCGAGGTCGCCGACGAAGAGGCGGCCGACGTGGTCGCCCGGCATCGCTCCGTCCTTCGGCAGGCCGACCGCAAGCGTCGCGGTGGCGTGCACGACGTCGCCGGGGATCACACCGTCGTCCGCCTGCAACCCCGTCGGCACGTCGAGCGCGATCACGCAGCTCTGCTGCGTCACGAGCTGGTTGAGCACCGTGATCACGTCGAGCGTGCGGCCGCGCGGCGGCCCCTCGAGGTTGGTGCCGATCGCGGCGTCGATGACGACCGAGAACTTCATCTTGGGGAGGCTGGTGCGCACCTTGACCGACTCGTAGTGGCGCAGGTGCTCGAGTTGCTCCTTCGGCGTGCCGGAGTAGTTCTCGGCCTCGTGCGTCGGGACCACCCACACCCGCCGTCCGCGGGCGGCGAGGAGGCGCGCGGCCGCGAGGCCACCGGAGCCGTTGTTGCCCCGGCCCGCCACGACGAGGACCGTTCCCTCAGGCGCGAGGACGTCGCACAAGTGCACGAGGTTCCGCGCGGTGTGTTCCACCAGGAGCCGGCTGTCGAGCCCGTACTTGCCCGTGGCCAGCATGATCAACTGCTGCATCTGCGACCCGGAGATCCTGGGCACGTCGTTCCACGCCACGGTCGGCAAGCTCATCGCGTCACTCCTCAACTCACCAGCGTGCCGGCGTTCTCGAGGTCGGCGGTGGTGTAGACGTTCTGGACGTCGTCGAGGTCCTCGAGCGCCTCGATGAACGCGACGACCTTGTCGGCGTCGCGCGCGCTCAAGTCCGTCAACGTCTGCGGCACCTTCGTCAACTGGCTCACGCTCGACTCGAATCCAGCCGCTTGGAGGGCGTCGACCATGGCGAACAAATCGCCAGGGGGGGTGTAGATGGTGGTGCCGTCGTCGTCGACCTCGATGTCGTCTGCACCGGCCTCGATCGCCGCCTCCGCGACGGCTTCGGCGGTGTCGGGCACGAAGATGACGCCCTTGGACTCGAA
>SLSM01000205.1 GCA_007130445.1 Trueperaceae bacterium
CCGACAGCGTCGGATGCAGTCTTGGCCGGCTTGGCGTTCTTGCTGCCCGGGGGGCGGCCCCGGCGCTTGGGCGCCGGCGCGGGGCTCGTTGCGGCGTCGGCGGGCGCATCGGTGGGCGCGTCGACGACCGCGGCGGCCGCCTTGCGGCCGCGCCGAGGCGCCGGAGTCGAGGTCTCGGTGCTTGCGGCAGTGCCGTCTGCGACCGTGTCGTCGGTGGTCTTCTTAGCTCGTGGGCTCATGGGGCTCCTGGGTCGCTCGCGACGAACGCGGCCTCGGCCGGCGTGCCTCACGGCGTTGAGATCGGAGCGTCGTCGACGCGATACGTGAACGTGGGACTCGCGTGCAACGCGATGCCATCGACCTGACCCGCGAGCCTGACGATGCCGTGCTCGATGTCGGGCAGGTTGTGGAGGGAGGTGCAGCGGCGTCTTGACGCTCCAGAAGGCCGACTGCTACGCTTCAGTCTACACGCGCGCAACCGCCCTCTGTCAAGCGGTTCGACGTGACGGACGCGGCCGGAAGGCGGGCCGCGCCGGAATGGACGGGGAACGAGTACGCGATCGACAGCCCAGCAGCGAGTCGGGGACGGTGCGAGCCCGATGGGATCCCGGTCGCCGAACATCCTCCCCGAGCCGCGCCCCGAACCCGCGAGAGACATAACGTCTCGTGGCAGTAGACGGCGCCGGGTGACGCCCGACACAGCGTCGGCGCGCTCCCCGCCCGAGGCGGGCGGCGTGCGCGAGGGCGCCGCTCCGATGGGCGCCGAAGTTGGGTGGTACCGCGCTCCAACGGGCGCCCCAACGTTGCCGCTGGGGCGATCGTGTCGTGTCGCCTCTGCGATGCCCGACCCTGGAGGTGAGCGCGGTGAGCGAACGACCGCAACGATCCGATGGCGCGATGTTCGACGGTGCCCCGACCGCGTTGGACGCGCCGACCCTGGAGCGCGACGTGCGTGCGCTGTGGGAGCGCGAGCGCGTGTTCGAGCGCACCCTCGACCGGCCCGCGCCCAGGGGCCCTTGGGTCTTCTACGAGGGACCGCCGACCGCGAACGGTCGCCCCGGCGTCCACCACGTGCTGAGTCGCGCGTTCAAGGACGTGTTCCCGCGCTTCAAGACGATGCAAGGGCACCGCGTCACGCGCAAGGGCGGGTGGGACACGCACGGTCTGCCCGTCGAGATCGCCGTCGAGCAGGAGCTCGGCTTCACGAACAAGCAGCAGATCGAGGACTATGGCATCGCCGCGTTCAACCAGCGCTGCCGCGACACCGTGTTCGCCCACATCCAGGACTGGAACGACCTGACCGAGCGCATCGCCTTCTGGGTCGATCTCGAGAGCGCGTACGTGACCTACCACAACGGCTACATCGAGTCGTGCTGGTGGGTCATGAAGTCGCTGTGGGACCGCGGCCTGCTCGAGGAGGACTACCGCACCACCTGGCACTCGCCCTCGTCGAACACCACGCTCGCGTCGCACGAGGTCTCGCAGGGGTACCGAGACGATGTCCCGGATCCGAGCGTCTACCCCGCCTTCCCCGCCGATGTCGCCGATCTCGCGCGGCGCGGCCTGATCGCGAGCGACGAGGCGCGGCCCGTCGCGTACGTCGCCTGGACCACGACCCCCTGGACCCTCGCCGCCAACACGGGCCTCGCGGTCCATCCAGAGGCGCGCTACGTCGTCGTGGAGGGCCGTCGCCGCCGCGACGACCCGGTCAGCGAGCCGGCCCTCTTCGTCCTGGCCGAGGCGCTGCTGCCGGCGGTGTTCGGCGAGTCGCCGCACCGCGTCGTGGGCACGTGTCGCGGCGTCGACCTGGCCGGCGCCCGCTACCGTCCCATCCTGCGCGGTCGACTCGACGACGACGCCGATGCCGGCGCAGCTGCGCAGGGCGGTTGGCGCGTCGTCGCCGACGACTTCGTCACGCTCGAGGACGGCACCGGCATCGTCCACCTGGCACCGGCCTACGGCGACCTGGAGGTGGGCCGTCGCCACGGCCTCCCGACCGCGTGGTCGGTCGACCTGACCGGTCACGTGATGCCCGAGGTGCGGCCCGTCGAGTCGCCCGAGGGTGGCGACGGTCCGTACGCAGGCGTGTGGTTCAAGGACGCCGACGCGGCGATCACGCGCGACCTGATCGAGCGCGGCGCCATGTTCTCCGAGGGCGTGATCCACCACACCTACCCCTTCAACTGGCGCGACGGCACACCGCTCATGAACGTCGTCAAGAAGAGCTGGTACGTGCGTACCAGCCGCTTCCGCGAACAGCTGCTGCGCACGAACGACGCCATCAACTGGTACCCGGACCACATCCGCACCGGACGCTTCGGCAAGTGGCTCGAGGGGAACGTCGACTGGGCCCTGTCGCGCGAGCGCTACTGGGGGGCTCCCCTGCCGATCTGGCGCGGCGACGACGGCAGCCTGCTGTGCGTCGGCAGCGTCGCCGAGCTCTCCGAGTTCGCCGGTCGCGATCTCGGCGACCTCGACCTGCACCGCCCCGCGGTCGACGAGGTGGTGTTCGACGTCGGCGGCGTCACCTATCGGCGTGAACCCTACACGGTCGACGTCTGGTTCGAGTCCGGCGCCATGCCGTACGCCCAGTGGCACTACACGGGCCAGGAGGGGCCGGCGGCCGACGCGTTGCGCGCGCACTTCCCCGCCGACTACATCTGCGAGGCGATCGACCAGACCCGCGGCTGGTTCTACAGCCTGCACGCGCTCGCCACGCTGCTCACGCACGACGGCTCGGACGGCCTGCCCCGCGGGCCGCTCGCCGACGTGGCCACCAACACCAGCTCGTTCAAGAACGTGATCGTGCTCGGGCACATCGTCGACGAGAAGGGCGAGAAGATGTCGAAGTCGAAGGGGAACGTCGTCGACCCCTTCGCCGTGCTCGACGCGTACGGTGCCGACGCGCTGCGCTGGTACCTGTACGCCTCGAGCCCGCCCGAGGCGACGAAGCGTTTCAGCACCGCGCTCGTCGAGGAGACGCAGCGCGACCTGTTCGCGACGCTCTGGAACACCTACGGCTTCTTCGCGCTGTACGCCAACCTCGATCGCCCCGACCTCGGCGCACCCGTCGACGCCGCCTACACGCTCGGCGACCGCTGGCTGGCGTCACGGCGCGAGGCACTCACGCGCGACGTCACCGCCGCGCTCGAGGGCTTCGACCCGACCGGCGCGGCCCGCGCCATCCGCGACTTCGTCGTCGACGACCTGTCGAACTGGTACGTGCGCCGCAACCGCCGGCGCTTCTGGCGCGGCGACGGAGGCGACGACGCGCTCGCGGCGTACCGCAGCCTGTACGACGCGCTGGTGCGCGTGGCGATGCTGATGGCGCCGCTGGCGCCATACCTGGCGGAGCGCCTGTGGCAAGACCTCGTTCGGCGCCGTGGCGGCGACGCCGCCGTGTCCGTGCACCTCGCCGACTGGCCCGAGGCCGACACGGCCCTGATCGACGACACGCTGATGCGCGACGTCGCGGTGGTGCAGCGCCTGGTGGAGCTCGGGCGCTCGGCGCGAGCCGCGAGCGGTCACAAGGTGCGCCAACCCTTGCCCGAGGTGCTGGTGCGGGTGCGCAGCGACGCCGAACGAGACGGCGTGGCGCGCCTCGAGGACCAGCTCCGCGACGAGCTCAACGTGAAGCGCGTGCGCTACCTGGACCTCACCGACGCCTTCCTCGACTACGACCTCAAGCCCAACCTGCCACTCGTCGGCAAGCGCCTCGGGAAGCGCATCCCGGCGTTGCGCGCGGCGCTCGCGGCGGCAGACACGCGAGCGGTCGCGAGCGCGGTCCGCGAGGGGCGCGACGTCGCCTTCGATCTGGACGGCGAGACCGTCACGCTCGAACCCGAGGCGCTCCTGCTCGACGCGCGCAGCCCCGAGGGGTTCGCCGCCGTCGAGGATCGTGGCTACCTCGTCGCGCTCGACACCACGCTCACGCCGGGCCTGGTGCGCGAGGGGCTCGCGCGTGACGCGGTCCGATTGGTGCAAGACGCCCGCAAACAGGCGGGGCTCGACGTGTCGGACCGCATCGAGCTGTGGCTCCGGGCCGACGACGCCACGGCTGCGCAGGCGCTCGTCGAGCACGAGGGGACGCTGCGGGCCGAGACGCTCGCCGTGGCGCTGGAGTTGGGCGACGCGGCGCCGGACGATGCCTTCGCCGTGAGCACGACGCTCGGCGACGGCGACGCACACATCGGCCTGCGGCGAGCGTCCGACCGGGACACCTCGCCCTGACGTGCGTGGGCTATGATGACGCTTGGGTGCGTTGCCGCCAGGACCGTCCTGCACGGCCCGACACGGGCCTTAGGGCACCACCCGCCCCTTCGAGGAGGTAGTTCATGAAGATCGGTATCAACGGCTTCGGACGCATCGGGCGTCAAGTGTTCCGCATCGCCCACGCCCGTGGCCTGGACGTCGTACTCGTCAACGACCTGACGGGCAACGCCACGCTCGCCAACTTGTTGCGCTTCGACTCCAACTACGGCCGCTTCCCCGGTGAGGTGTCGCACGACGAGCACAACTTGATCGTCGACGGCAAGAAGGTGCGCGCCACCGCGGAGCGCGATCCTGCTCAGATCCCCTGGGCGGAGCACGGCGTCGACATCGTCGTCGAGTCCACCGGCATCTTCACCAAACGCGCCGACGCCGCGAAGCACTTGGGTGGCAGCGTCAAGAAGGTCCTGATCAGCGCGCCGTCCCCCGACAGCGACTTCGACATCATGATCGGCGTCAACCACGCCGACTACGACCCCGCGACGCACGACGTCGTCTCCAACGCCAGCTGCACCACCAACTCGCTCGCGGGTGTCATGAAGGTCCTCGACGAGACCTTCGGCATCGAGCAGGCGATGATGACGACGATCCACAGCTACACCAACGACCAGATGCTGCTCGACGGCCCGCACAAGGACCTGCGCCGCGCGC
>SLSM01000392.1 GCA_007130445.1 Trueperaceae bacterium
CCGCCTCTCGGAACCGGTTGCGTCGTCAGTCCCTGGTACACGCGTCGCGCCGCGGCTCGCGCCGCATCGCTGCGAGCGCGACCAGCACGAGGGCCGCAGACAGGCCGAACGCCAGGCTCACGGCGTCGGCGCGCGCGGCACCCATCAAGGCGAACGGCGCGGTGGCCGCACCGAGCGCGGCGCCCAGGTCGCGCGCGTTGGCGAGCCACGCCAGCTGCGCGAGGCGGGACCGCGTGCCGCCGCCGGCGACCACCGCCGGGACGAGCGTCGTCACCAGCGAGCCCGCGATCATCGCAGCCACGGCGCCGACGAGCAGCAGCTGCGGTTGCCACGGAGCCGCCGCCATCACGGCCAGCGACAGCGCCGTCGCCAGCGTGCCCGCGCGCACCGCGCGGTCCACCCCGAGCCGCTCGCCGGCGCGGCCGGCGAGCGCCGACACCACGATCTGGACGACCTTCCGGACGGCCAGCAGCACCCCGCCGGTCTGGGCGGCGGCGAGGGGGCTCCAACCGAGCGCGATCAGCGCCAGCACGACGCCCGCCATCAACATGCCGTCGACGCCGAACGCGACGGCGGTCGCCACGCCGCCCGGCCCCCACGGCGGCGAGCGCGGTTCTGGCGTGTCGGAGGGCGCCACGGCCGTGCCGGTCACGGCCCGAACGGGTGCCGGCGCCACCGGGAGCGCCAGCGCGAGCGGCACCGAGGCCAGGGTCAGCGCGGCGAGTGCGAGGAACAGGCCGCGCACGCCGAGCCACCCGAGGGCCGCAGTGCCGAGCACGAGCAGGACCGCCGGGGCGAGTTCCTGCAGGGCGGTGGCGTTGCCCAGGCGGCGTGGGGCGCGCTTGGCGTCCAGCGTCGCGTAGGCGAGCATCGTGAGCCGCAGGGTCGCGAACGAGGCACCCCAGACGACGCGCGCCGCCAACAGCGCTACCAGGCCGGGCGCGAGCGCGTAGGCGGCCGTGGAGGCGGTGGCGAGGATCGCCCCGAGGAGCGTGCCGGACCGCAGGCCGATGCGCGACAGGGCGCGCGCCGCCAACGGGTTGAGCAGCAACCGCACGAAGCGGTTGAGCGAGAGCGCCAGCGCGACGCCGGCCGCCCCCAGCCCGTAGGTCGCCGCCGAGGCGGGTAGGACCGCGTACAGCATCGCGTCCCCCACCAGGCCCAGCGTGAGGACGCCGGCGGCGACGAGGTGGGCGCGGCGCGTCCGTGCGTCCCGGTCGGAGGCGGTCATCGGTGCGTGATCATCGCACGGGGACACGTTGCGCAGCTGCCGGCGCGGTGATCGTCACGCGCTCGGGCGCGCGTCCCCGCGGTCGCCGCTGCGACGCAACAGCGCCTCGATCGCCGCGATGCGCGCGGCGAGGTTCGCCGCGTCGATCGCGTCGTCGCCGTCGGCGGTGACGGTCAGGAACGCGTCGCGGGCGGCCGGTGGCCCGAGGCGTTCGCTCAGGACCCGTAACGCGCCCACGCGACGCGCGAACGGCCCTCGCCGGCACGCCATGCGTCGACCTGGCGGGTCACGGCGCGCTGCAGCGCGACGCCGTCGCGACCGAGCGCGCGCAGGGCCCATCGGTCGGTACCGAGCGACACGGTCGCGACGTCGGTGCCGGGTGGGGAGGCCTCGTGCTGCGGGGCGTCGGGTGCGGCTGGCACGCCGAAGGCGACGCCCGATGCGAGGTAGGGGTGCGCTTCGAAGACGCCAGGCAGGTCGGCGAGGTCGGGTTCGAGGACCAAGGCGTCGGCGTACGCGAGGCGCCCCGCCACGCGCACGCGGAGGTGGCTCTCGACCCGCCGGTACGCGTGGCGCTCGCCGCGTGCGACCCGCCCGCAGGCCCAGCGCTCGACGAGCACGAAGCGCGCGCCGGGCTCCAGGTCGACCTCGATGCGTTGCCGGAAGGCGGCGCGAGCGAAGGGGATGGTGAGACCGGGGTGCCACTCGAGACTCGCCCCGGGGGCGACCCGCACGTGCACGAGCTGCTCGGCCTCGGCGCCGTCGTCCATGGCGTGCAGCTTGGTCGCGCTCTGCGCCACCACCACGGCGTGGGCGCCCGGTTCCGCAGCGAGCGTCACTGCGAGCCGATCGCCCGCCATCACCCCGGGTCCCACGTGGACCACCTGCGCGATGGCCTCGCCACCGCCCAGCGGGAACGATCGCAGGCAGCGCAGCGGGGCCCGCCCCGCCTGGTGCCGGAGCCAGGTGCCGCGGGGTCCCGGCGCGAAGGTCAGCGTCAGGGCGCTCGTCGCACCGTGCTCGAGCGTCGGCGCCGCGCCGGCGACGGGTGTCAGCGGGGGCGCTCCTCGAACAGCACGTCGCGCAGCAGCCAGTCGATCACGGCGTCGACGCCGTCGCCGCGCTTGAGGTCGGTGAACACCTGCGGCCGGTCGCCCCGCTGCGCGCGAGCGTCCCGCTCCATCACGCCCAGGTCGGCACCCACGAACGGGGCGAGGTCGGTTTTGTTGATCACGAGCAGGTCGCTCCGGGTGACGCCGGGGCCGCCCTTGCGTGGCACCTTGTCGCCGCCGGAGACGTCGACGACGTAGATGCTCACGTCGACCAGGTCGGGGCTGAACGACGCCGCGAGGTTGTCGCCGCCGGACTCGACGAAGACGACGTCGAGCTCGGGGAAGCGCGCGGTCATGACGTCGATCGCCTCCTGGTTGGCGCTCGTGTCCTCGCGGATCGCCGTGTGCGGACAGCCGCCGGTCCGCACGCCCCGGATCCGCTCCGGCGCCAGCGCCCCGGAGCGGGTGAGGAACTCGGCGTCCTCGTCGGTGAAGATGTCGTTGGTGATCACGGCCAGTTCGAGGCGCTCGCGCAGCCGCTTGCAGAGGGTGTCCAGCAGGGCCGTCTTACCCGAACCGACGGGGCCGCCCACGCCGACCTTCACCGGGCGCACGTCGCCACCCCCACTGCAGGCGCGACACCGCAACGGTTCGCCGCCCGGCTCACGACTCGAACATCCGCGACGCCATGCGCGGCTGCTCCGCCGCGCGTAGGTCGGCGCCCGGCGTCGCCGACCAGAGCGAGCCGCGCGGATCGGCGAGGACGCGCTCCACGGCGTCCGACACCTCGCCCTGGAGCGCCGCGAGGAGCGCCTGGGCGCGCTCCGGCCCGAGCGGCAGGCAACGCGTCGCCGCGGCCAGCGCCGTCGTGACGGAGCCCTGGGCGTACGCCAGCGTGCTGGGGCGCAGCGGGAGGTCGAGCGCGCGCGCCAGGCGCCCGCTCACCAGCGCGTGGTGGCAGCGTTCGGGCTCGAGCCGCAGCCCCGCCACCGCGGCGGGCCACACGCGGCGCGCCAGCGCGAGCGTTCGGCGCCCCAGCGCCAGGCTGGTGGCGCGTAGGCTCGGGACGCTCTTCCACGCGTCGATGGTGTCGGCCAGGTCCGCCAGGTCGCACTCGTCCGGCGCCGCGTGGGCGAGCGCGAGCGCCGCCAGGTCGAGCCGTCCGAACCCCAGTCGGAGCTGGACGCGCAGCCAGGCCTCGAGCGTCTCGGGCGTCATGCCCAGCTCGGCGTAGCGCTCGAGTCCGTTGGAGTGGGCGAAGGCGCCGATCGGGAAGGCGCTGTCGTGCAACTGGAGCAGGGTGAGCCACGCTCGGTCCTCCATGGTGCTCGGTGCGCTAGTGGGCGTGCTCGCCCGGCGCGCGGCCGGAGAAGGGGCGTTCCTCGTACGTCGCCGCCAGCCCGGCGGCGCGCAGGCGCGCCTCCAGCGGGGCGTCGTACAGCGTCACGACGGTGCCGTCGGCGAGCACGTCGACGTCCCGGTGCAGGTTGCCGATCAGGTGGCCCGCCCGCGCGGCCTCGGCCAGGTCGCGCGGGCGCACCACGAGCGTCGGTTCGGCCTCGGCCGTGACGACGTAGGCGCGCTCGTCGTCGACGTGCAGCACCAGGCCGACACCGAGCACGCTGCCGGTGGGCAGGGCCAGCTCGAGCACCACGCCGTCGGCGGTGACGAGCCGGCGCCGCACGCGCCGGCGGTCGACCGCGCTCATCGGCAACTCGACGAGCGCCCGTTCGCCCGCGTCGAGCCGGGGGAGGGACTCGATCCGCACGCTCCGCGCGGCGCCGCCGGGCACGTCACTGGCGGCCATCAGAAGAGGTAGTAGCGCTGCGCGAGCGGCAGCGTGCGCGCGGGCTCGGAGGTGACGATGTCGCCGTCGACGCGCACCTGGTAGGTCTCGGGGTCGACCTCGACCTGCGGGAGTGCGTCGTTGTGGACCATGTCGCGCTTCGTGAGCGTGCGCGTCCCTCGGACGGCGAGCGTGGCACGCGTCAACCCCGGGGGAAGCCCGCCGTCCAACGAGGCGGCCGACACGAAGTGCACGCAGGCGGAGGACGGCGCGCGGCCGAAGGCGCCGAACATGGGGCGGTAGCGCACCGGCTCGGGGGTCGGGATCGACGCGCTCGGCGCGCCCATCGCAGCCGCCATGATCTGGCCCCCCTTCAGGATCAGGTCGGGCTTCACGCCGAAGAACGCGGGGTGCCACAGCACCAGGTCGGCGAGCTTGCCGACCTCGACCGAGCCGACGTGCTCGGCGATGCCGTGGGCGATGGCGGGGTTGATGGTGTACTTCGCGACGTAGCGCTTGGCCCGCAGGTTGTCGGCGCCGGGGCGCTCGCCCGGCAGTGCGCCGCGCAGCGTGCGCATGTGGTGGGCGGTCTGCCAGGTGCGCGTGATCACCTCGGTCACGCGGCCCATGGCCTGCGAGTCCGAGGCGATCATGCTGATCGCCCCGAGGTCGTGCAGCACGTCCTCGGCCGCCATCGTCTCGGGCCGGATGCGCGACTCGGCGAACGCGACGTCCTCCGGGACCTGCCGGCTGAGGTGGTGGCACACCATCAGCATGTCGAGGTGCTCCTCGAGCGTGTTGACGGTGTACGGCATGGTCGGGTTGGTCGACGACGGCAGCACGTTCGC